>NZ_JASE01000002.1 GCF_000622325.1 Sulfitobacter geojensis | reverse complement strand
GACGAACAGCGTCCGGTTCACCCAGTCATAACGCTCATCGCCCGTCTCCAGCCGTGCGTGGGTGCGCATGTAATAGGCAGCCGGATCAACCTTTTCGCCGCGCGCGACAGCAGCAAGCACCTCTTCTAGCCCATGACGAAACCCGTAATTGATAATCTCGATGACAGCTCCGTCATCGGTCTCCATCGCGTATCGTGTATCAAGTTCGGCCAGTCCTCCCTCGAAGATGGTTTGCCAATCGGCGCCAAGATTCAGAATGCGCCCTGACAAACGCGCGCCCGTCACCTTGCCGCCCACGATTGGAACAATCCGCCGATGCCCTGCACGGCCCGCGCCCATCTCGCGGATCGGGTCCAGTTCAACTTGCAGCGTGCAAACCTCGTCCAATTTTGGTGTCGGCAGGTCCATCACAAAGCCTTTCATAGGAATAACTGTTTACCAATGTAACAAGTTAGGCCTATTGTGACTATGTCTAATTGGAGGCTGGTTATGGCCAAGCACACGCCACGGATTGTTGCCAACAACGATCTCAAAACACCTGATCTGGAAGAGCTCGTCGGCTATAATCTCAAGCGCGCATATATCGTCGTCAAAGAGGATTTCCGCGAGGCAATGGGCAAGGACGGTCTCTCTGCGCGTGTGTTTTCCGCACTCTCCCTGACCCACGATCACCCCAATATCACGCAGAGTGAGTTGGCGCGGATAATGGGGATTGAACGATCAGGTCTTGTCGCAATTGTAGACGAGTTGGAGGCGAAGGGCTGTCTATCACGCGTGCAAGTGCCAACTGACCGGCGTGTGCAGGCGTTGGTCCCCACCGAAGCGGGACGTCAGCTTTATCGTGAGACAATCGAGGCCGTGCGCGCGCATGAAGACTGTCTTTTTAGCAACATGACCGAAGCCGAGAAACAGCAGCTTTTGTCCCTGTTGAAAAAGATCCGCCGCAGAGGAGCGCTAAAATGAGCTTGCAGAATTGGGCCGGATACACGGCAATCGTAACGGGCGGCGCGTCTGGACTTGGCGCTGCGACAGCGGAACGCTTGGCTGCGGACGGGCTCAATGTCGCCCTGTTTGATCTCAATGAAGAGGCAGGCCGCGCGCAGGCCGCCAGGATTGACGGGCGGTTCGTCAAAGTTGATGTCTCCGACCCCGCTTCTGTCGCAGAGGGCATCGCAGATGTTCGGGACACGCTCGGATCGTTGCGTATTCTGATCAATTGCGCCGGAATCGGCGGCGCGGCCAAGACAGTTTCGCGCGGGGCCCCGCACGATCCGGGACTGTTCGAAAAGACCATGAGGGTTAATCTGATGGGCAATTTCAATTGCGCCAGTCAAGCGGCTGCACAAATCTGCGCGGCAGAGCCGATCGCACCTGATGGCGCGCGCGGCGTTATTGTGAACACCGCTTCGGTGGCGGCTTTTGACGGACAGATTGGCCAGCTTGCCTATTCCGCCTCAAAGGGCGGCATTGTCGGGATGACCTTGCCCATGGCGCGTGACTTGGCTGACAAGGGCGTGCGCGTCTGCACGATCGCGCCGAGCCTGTTTCTAACGCCACTTCTTGATGAGCTGCCTCAAGAGGTGCAGGCCTCGCTTGGCGCGCAGGTGCCATTTCCATCAAGGCTTGGCGATCCGGCTGAATATGCCGCAATGGTAAGTCACATCACCCAGAACTCCATGCTCAATGGTGAAACCATCCGCTTGGACGGTGCCATACGCATGGGGCCCCGTTGATATGAGCGCGCTGAATCCAAGCGATTTCTGGTCGCCAACCTTTGACATCACCACCCGCGACGACGGCACGATCTTGATGGAGCAAATCAAAGCTCTGCCGGAGCATTTGCCGACTTTGGCGGATTATCTCGACAAATGGGCTGACGCCACGCCGGATCAGCCCTGGCTCGCACGGCGCGATGATCAGGGGGACTGGCGCAAGATCACCTACGGGGAGGCGCGCACCGCTGCGCGCCAGATCGGGTCACACCTGCTGGAGATGGGGCTGGGGCCAGACAGGCCGCTCTTGATCCTGTCAGGCAATTCTTTGGAGCATGGTCTTCTTGGGCTTGCCTGTTTTTACGTTGGCATTCCCTATGCCCCCGTCAGCCCCGCCTATTCGCTGGTCTCGAAAGATCACGGCAAGCTTAAGGACATCGCAGCGCTGCTGAAACCGGGCGCTGTCTATGCCGAGGATAGTGACCAGTTTGCGCCGGCAATTGCGTCGATCTCTTCGCTGCAGATGGGCGTGATCGCACTGCGTGGGGCATCGGCCGTGAGGTTTGGTGACCTGTTGCAAGGTGACGGGTCGGCGGCAGAGCGCGCGCGCGCGCATGTGTCTTCAGACACGGTCGTCAAATATCTGTTCACCTCCGGTTCGACCGGCTCCCCCAAGGCCGTGATCAACACCAACGGCATGATCTGCGCAAATCAGGCGATGGTGCGCGATTGCTATCGCTTCTTAGAAAAGCGCCCTCCCGTCGTGCTGGATTGGGCGCCTTGGAACCACACCGCTGCTGGCAACAAGGTTTCCTACCTCGTCCTGACCAATGGCGGCACTTACTATATCGATGAAGGCAAACCCGCCCCCGGTGCCTTTGACGAAACTCTCCGAAATCTGCGCGATGTTGCCTGCACGTGGTATTTTAACGTTCCGGTCGGATGGGATATACTGATTGAAGAACTCGAAGCGGACGGGGCGCTTGCGAAGATATTCTTCAGCCAACTGGGCATGATGTTTTATGCAGGCGCAGGGATGCCACAACGTACGTGGGACAGGTTGCGCGCGATTGGTCGCAAGACGACAGGGCGGGAGGTTCTGCTTGCAACTAGTCTTGGCGCGACGGAGACAGCGCCTTTTGCATTGGCTTGCACGGATGTGCAGGACTTCTCCGGGAACGTCGGGGTGCCCTCCGCAGGGCTGTCCATGAAACTTGTACCGAACGGCGGAAAGCTTGAGGTGCGCCTGAAAGGGCCAAGCATCACAGCGGGCTATTATGGCGATCCCCAAAAAACCGCCGAAGCCTTTGACGGGGAAGGATACTATTGCATGGGCGATGCCCTGCGCCCTGCTGATCCGGCGGATTTCACGAAGGGCTTCTTTTTTGACGGGCGCGTTGCTGAAAATTTCAAGCTGAACACGGGCACATGGGTCGCTGTTGGCGCGGTGCGTGCAGTGCTCGTCGATGCCATGGACGGGCTTGTGCGCGATGCTGTGATCACCGGCGAGAACGAAGCCGAGCTTGGCGCGCTCTTGCTGCTCTCGGAGGGCGCCAAGCAGATGGACGCAGATCAACTGCATACCGCCTTGCGCGACAAGCTGCGCCGCGCCGCCGAGCGAGCCACAGGATCGGCCACCTGCGTGCGGCGCGCCTTGATCCTGCGCGATGAGCCCAGCTTTGACAAAGGCGAGGTCACTGAGAAAGGCTCGCTCAATCAACGTGCCATGCGTGCCAACAACGCGAACAAGATTGCTGAGCTGTATGACGGCAATCCCGAGACACTGACCGTTTAAGTTAATCCAAGACATGAGGAATAGGCCGATGCCTGATCAGACCGTACTTATCGCAGGGGGTGGCATTGGCGGGCTGGCGCTGGCTTTGACGCTTGATCAGATCGGTGTGCGCGCCATCGTTTTCGAGGCGGTCGAACAGCTTCGCCCGCTTGGCGTTGGGATCAACCTTCAGCCGAACGGTGTGCGCGAGCTTCTCGACATGGGGTTTAGCACCGATGAGTTGGATCAGGTTGGCGTTCCTGCAAAGGAATGGGCGCTGGTCGGGCTGAACGGCAAGGACATCTATGCCGAAGCGCGCGGATTGGACGCCGGTTACGCATGGCCCCAATACGCGGCCCATCGCGGCCAGCTTCACATGGCACTTTACCAAAAACTGATCGCCCGCGCTGGCGCCGATACAGTGCAATTGGGCACGCGCGTTGTGGGCTATCAGAACAATGCAGATGGCGGTGTCACTGCGACTATTGAAACGGCGGACGGCAGACAGACGACGCAAAGCGGAGCCCTTTTGATTGGCGCGGACGGCATTCATTCAGCAATCCGCGCGCAGATGCACCCGGCCCAACCCCCGATCCATTGGGGCGGCGCGATCATGTGGCGTGGCACGACACGGGCCAAACCGATCCGGACTGGCTCATCATTCATAGGGCTGGGCACCCACAAACAACGCATGGTGATATATCCGATCTCACCCACTGATACAGACGGGCTGGCCTGGATCAATTGGATTGCCGAAGTCACCTACGACGATCCAGCTGTTCGCGAAAGCAGTTGGTTCAAGCCGACCAGTGTCGGTACGTTCATCCATCATTTTGAAGACTGGAACTGGGATTGGCTGGATGTGCCCACGCTGTTGCGCGGGGCAGAGACGGCCTTTGAAAACCCGATGATCGACCGTGACCCCATCCCTACTTGGCAAGACGGCAATGTCGCCTTACTCGGCGATGCCGCGCACGCGATGTATCCGACCGGGTCCAACGGCGCGACGCAAGCCATTGTGGACGGGCGCGTTCTGGGGGCAAAGATGCTGGAGCATGGGCTGAGCGGCGATGCCCTTGCGGCCTATGACAATGAGCTGTGCGGCCCGGTTTCAGAACTGGTCTTGCGGAACAGAGGCGCCGGGCCGTTCGGGTTGCTCAATATCGTCGACGAACGCTGCGGCGGAATGTTCGACGACATTGATGACGTGATCCCGCAGGCGGAGCGCGCCGAGTTTATGGCTGGTTATAAGTCGGCGGCAGGCTTCGCCATGGAAACCCTGAACGCCGCGCCGCCCATTATCGAAAAAAGCCGCAAAGTTGGCTCATCTGGGTAAAGCCCGTTTCCAAGACCGACAGATAGGGGGCCTGCGCTTTCTCATGACGGCAACACGGCTAAAGTGCGTCGATGACCCAAACCAGCCAGAGCGTGATCGCCGGGAAAGACGCCAATATCACGACCCGGACGATGTCGGTGATCACGAAGGGCAGCGCCCCTTTGTAGGTTTCGCTGATGGGTGTGGTCTTGGACATCCCGTTAATGATGAAGAGATTCATCCCCACGGGCGGTGTGATCAATCCGACCTCCACGACGATGAGAACAAGGATGCCGAACCAGAGGCCAAAGTCGTTCACACTCAGACCGAAATCAAGCACGGACATGATCGGGAAAATGATCGGCACGGTCAAAAGAACCATCGACAAGCTGTCCATGACGCAGCCGAACAGAAGATACATGATGAGAACGATTGTCAGCACAAACCACGGCGAGAAGCCTTGTGTGCCAACCCATGCGGAGGCTTCTTGCGGCAATTGCGTGAGCGACAGGAAGTTGTTGTAAATGCCCGCGCCCAAAATGATCAGAAAGATCATCGCCGAGGCACTGGCCGTGGACAGGATGGATTCCGTCAATCGGGGCCACGACATTTCGCCGCTTGCCAGTGCGGCGATGAATGTACCTGCCGCGCCGACGGCTGCAGCCTCCGTTGGGGTGAAAATCCCGGCGTAGATGCCGCCAACGACAGCCACGAAAATTACGATAACTGGCCAGATCTTTCCCAGCATGACCAGACGTTGCCCCCATGGCACACGCGGACTCAACTGGGCTGCATTGGGCCGTACGCGCACCCAGATGGAAATCGCGATCATGTAACCGATGGCGGCCAAAATGCCGGGGATAAACGCCGCGACGAAGAGTTTGGCGATGTTCTGCTCCGCAAGGATTGCGTAGATCACGAGGATAACAGAGGGCGGGATCAGAATGCCAAGGGTGCCGCCCGCCGCCAGCGCACCGGTAGACAGGCTGTCTGGATATCCGTAGCGTTTCATTTCAGGCAGGGCGACTTGCCCCATGGTGGCCGCTGTTGCCAGGGACGATCCGCAGATCGC
This sequence comes from Sulfitobacter geojensis, assembly GCF_000622325.1. Classification (NCBI taxonomy): domain Bacteria; kingdom Pseudomonadati; phylum Pseudomonadota; class Alphaproteobacteria; order Rhodobacterales; family Roseobacteraceae; genus Sulfitobacter; species Sulfitobacter geojensis. The sequence continues at coordinate 187,796 of NZ_JASE01000002.1, read as the reverse complement.
ACCAAATCCAGCGCAAGCGCCGATGGCGGACATGGCCACACCACCTTTGCGGTGACCCAGAAAGCTCTCTGCGGCCTTGAACAGTGATGTGGACATGCCTGACTGCGTGGCGAACTGACCCATCAGCAAGAACAGTGGGATGATCGAAAACGAATAGTTGGAAAAGGTACCGTAAGTAAGCGTCTTGAGCTGGTTGAGCGTCATCATGGGCGTGCCGATCACCAGATACGTGCCACCAACGCCAACGCCGATCATGGCAAGCGCAATGGGTGCGCGCAGGAAAACAAGGATCAACAGTACCGGCAGGGACCAGATCGCCAGTTCGATGTTGGTCATGGCTGAATCCCTTTGGGATTGTCTGCATACCCGGCCAATCGACGCCCAGACCGCAGGGTGCAAAAGACGGAGACGATGACAAAGCCCACCGCGCCGATAAGGCCCGCGGCATATCCCTGCCAGACAGGGATCTGCGCAATCAGCGTCGTTTCACCGTAGGAAAGCTTGTCCTGCATACCAAGGTAGAGCCGATAGGTTCCAACCGCCGCCGCAAAGGCCATGCCAGCATTGAAAGCCAAGTCAAGAAACTGATCGGCCTTACGCGGCATTGCAAACTGGAACAGATCAACGCGCGCATGGGCTTCCCTATACTGCGCCCAGGGCAGAAAGGCGAAGATAGCAGCGGCCATACCGATCTCAGTCATGTCATAGATGCCGCGAATGGGACCAAGCCCAATATCAAAGGGCACAAAGACACGCCCGATGATCGATACGCAAGTCAGCAACGTAATGCCCAACAGAACCAAGCCACCAGCCAGAGCCAGAACCCGCGCAAGCGCATACGCTAGTCTGTCGAGGGTGTGATACATCGTTTGATTGCCCAAATACCTTCAGGAATTAACCGCCGTGCTTTTTGATCAGCGCTTTTGCCTGCTCGATCAAAGCTGCGCCATCGAGGCCCTTGCCGTCCATGTCGGCGATCCAGCGGTCAATCACAGGGCCCGCAGCCTCTTTCCAGCGAGCCACTTCGTCCGCGTCGAGCTCAACAATGGTGTTGCCAGCTTTTTCTGCAATGGCACGCGCGGGTGCATCCATGTCCCACATCACCTGAGTGGCGAACTTGGACAGTTTTGCGCCTGACTCCGCATCAATGATCGCTTTGAGATCATCGGGCAGCGCCTCATATTTGGCCTTGTTCATCACCAGAACGATTGTCGCCGCATAAAGCGCCTCTTCGCCGGAGAATTCCGTGTGGTTTGTCACCAGCTCCGACAGGCGGATCGCAGGGGTCACTTCCCATGGAATAACCGTGCCTTTGACAACGCCCTTGGACAGCGCCTCGGGAATTGCGGGCAGTGGCATGCCAACAGGTTCTGCGCCCAGCTCCGACAGCATATCGTTGATGATACGCGTCGGGCCACGTACCGTCAGACCTTTCATATCCTCAAGACTGTTTACGCCGTCCTTGGAGTGAACAACACCGGGGCCATGCACCCAAGCGCCCAGAACCTTGACATCCTTATACTCATTGCTTTGCCAGTCCGTCTCGACCATCTCCCAATAGGCGGACGCTGTGGCGACAGGGTTGGTCATCATGAAGGGCAGCTCGAAGACTTCCGTGCGGGGGAAGCGTCCCGGGGTGTATCCAACGACCGTCATGGACAGGTCAACAACGCCGTCGCGCGCCTGATCCATCAACTCCGGCGGACGGCCACCCAATGACATGGCATCGAAATGCTGGATCGCAATTCGACCGCCAGAGGCCTCTTCCACCGCAGTCGCCCAGGGCTTGAGGATCTTGGCAGGCACCGTCGCAGGAGGCGGCAGGAACTGGTGCAAGCGCAGAGTGACCTCTTGCGCATGGGCCGAGCCGCCCAGAGCTGCCGCGGTTACCAGTCCGGCAATCGCTGTTTTGATAAGGCTACGTTTTTTCATGTCTTCTCCTCCCAGTGAGACAAAGGTGATGCAGTGTCGGTTTTTCCGCTCATCTGCCTTGGTTATCTGAATTTCGGCGGCCGTTTCTCCAAGAATGCCCGCAACCCTTCTTTTGCGCCGTCGGACGTCTGAGACATCGCGGCCGCAAGGCTTTCCGTGAAGAACCCCTCAGCGCGGGGCATATCCTGAATACGCGAGATGGCCTGCATCATCAGGTAGTTCGAGAAGGGCGCATTATCCGCGATCTTGCGCGCAAGTTTTTTCGCAAGATCGTAACCTTCGCCAGCCTCGACAGAATAGTGGCACAGCCCGAGCGCTAGGCCTTCTTCTGCACCGTAGTTGCGCCCCGTCAGCATCATCTCCCGCATCCGGTCTGCGCCGAGCAAACGGCCGACACGCACGGTAGCACCGCCGCCTACGAATATCCCGCGCCGCCCTTCGGGCAGCTGGAACCGCACATCCGGCTCAGCAATACGAACATGGGTCGAGGCTGCGATTTCAAGCCCGCCGCCAATTACAGCGCCGGTCAGGACCGAGACGACTGGCAATCCGCCAAGCTCGATGGCATCGGACACACGATGCCAATTGCGCGAATGATAGACACCTTCAATCGGGTCGCGGTGCTCGTGCTCCGCCAGATCAAGACCTGAACAGAAATGCCCGCCTTCCCCGCGCAGGATCACGGCGTTCACACTCTCTGGTGGATTGGCAAAAAAGGCGTCAAGCTCAGCAACAAGCTGGTCGTTCATGGCGTTCCGCTTCTCGGGGCGATCAAAGATGAGGGTCGCGATGTCACCGTCAATCTCGACACGCGTCACGTTCCGCTTGCCCAAGCTGTCCACCATTCATCTTCCTCCCTGCCTTCAATTTTGTTGTATAGGTTAACGGTTCTACTGTATAGCATTTTAAACAGGAGGCCCATCATGGTTGATTTCAGCGCGGTCAAAGCGATCGATTTTCACACGCATGCAGAAGAACCCTGCAACCACGGCCGCGATGACGGTTACAACGAATTTCAGGCCGGTATGGCCAAATACTTCAAGAACCCGGCGGGCGCGGATGGAATGTTGCCGACGGTTCAGGATACCGCCGCCTACTATCGCGAGCGCAACATCGCCGCCGTTATCTTCCCTGTCGATGCAGAGCGCGAGACAGGCTTTCGCCGCTATTCCAACGAAGAGGTTGCTGGCATCTGCGCCGAAAACGATGATATCCTGATCCCCTTCGCCTCCATCGATCCGCACAAGGGCAAGGCAGGCGCGCGCGAGGTCAAGCGGCTGGTCCGGGACTTCGGTGTGCGCGGTTTCAAGTTTCACCCCACGATGCAGGGGTTTTTCCCCAATGACCGCGAGGCGTGCTACACAGTGTTGGAGGCCTGCGCGGAAGAAGGTGTGATCACGCTCTTTCACACTGGCCAGACCGGCGTTGGCTCAGGCATGCGGGGCGGCATGGGGATGCGACTGAAGTATTCCAACCCAATGTATCTCGATGATGTGGCGGTCGATTTTCCCGACATGCCGATCATCCTCGCCCATCCCAGTTTTCCCTGGACGGAAGAAGGGCTGGCCGTCTGCCAGCACAAACCGAATGTCTACTATGACATGAGCGGCTGGAGCCCCAAGTACTTTCCCGAAACCTTCATTCGTTACGCCAATTCAATCCTGAAAAAGAAAATGCTGTTCGGCTCTGACTGGCCGGCGATTACACCCGACCGATGGCTTGCCGATTTCGAAAAGGCACCGTTCAAGGATGAGGTGCGGCCGCTTATCTTGAAACAGAACGCACTGCGGTTGTTGGGGGAAAGCGATGACTGAACTTGCCCCGGTGGACGAATCCATCACGCTTGATGCACTCGACCGCGATCCCTTCCCTATCTATCGCCGCCTGCGCGCCGAAGCACCGGTCGTTCGGGTCAAAGCCGCCGGACGCACGTTGCTGACCAAAGCGGCCGACACGAAGTACGTCAAAGACAACCCCGAGCTTTTCAGTTCCGACGACCCCAACACGCCGATGAAACGCGCCTTCTGGGCGCATACGTTGATGCGCAAGGATGGAGCCGAGCATCTGCGTGAGCGTATGGCCATGGCGCCCGCCTTTGCGCCGAAGGTCATCCGTGACGAATGGGTGCCTCAATATCAAAAGATCGCAGGAGACTACGTTGCACGCTTGCCGCGCGGTGAGGTGGTTGATCTGTTTCCCGCGCTGTCGGGCCCTTACTGCGCGCGCGGTCTCGCGATCCTGCTGGGGATTGAAAAGGCCTCAGACGACGAAATGCAACGCTGGAGTCAGGCCTTGATCGACGGTGCAGGAAATTTCGGCTGGCGCGATGAACCTTTCGAGCGCGCGGATCGCGCGAATGAAGAGATGCATGCGCTGTTTGACAGGCTGCAAGACCGGCACCGGGCAGAGCCGAATAATTCGGCGCTTTCGGTCATGCTGAATGCAGATAATCCGATTGAGGAAAAGCAGATCTACGCTAACATCAAGATCGCCATCGGTGGCGGCATCAACGAGCCGCGCGATGCCTTGAATACGATCGTCGTGGGGCTGCTGAGCAATCCCGACCAGTTCGAACAGGTCAAACGGGATGGCGACTGGGACAAAGCCTTTGAGGAAGGCGTACGCTGGGTCGCGCCAATCTCTGCTTCATCCCGACTTGCGACACAAGACACGGAGATCAGAGGCTGCGTTATTCCAAAGGGCGAAACGGTGATGACTATTCAGGCCAGCGCCAATCGCGATGAGGATGTCGTTGAGGACGGCGAGGTCTTCAACGTCTACCGTGACAAGGTTCCGCATCAATCCTTCGGGAACGGCCCGCATTTTTGCCAGGGCACTCATGTGGCGCGCCGTGCGGTCGCGCAAGTCATGCTGCCCCTGCTCTTCGACCGTTTCCCAAACATGTCCCTACCTGATCCAGACGCTGTGATTTGGCGCGGTTTCGGGTTTCGCGGACCTATTCAACTACCCGTATTGCTGAACTGACCCCGCATACTTTTGGTAACCCCTAAGATGAAACATGCCTATGGACTCTCCTCCGTAGAACAGATGGCATGAAATCAGCGTATTATCGGGGGTTTGAATGACTGGTATGGTGACTTCGGTTACAACGCAGCGGCGAGCATGCCGCATCCGCGAAGCGATGCTGCGAATGCAATAGCCGCGTGAGCAAAAGGAAGCTCCGTCCCGCATCTTGTACATTCGACGCCTGATCTATGCTGCGACATCCACGAATGGCGGGTTGAACCGCTGCGCGGCAGCACGAAATTTTTCCCTCATGCTGCATTTTTCACGCTGCGAGCGCACGCAGCAGAAAACCACAACGGCCGAGTCGGGCTCAGTCTGACACCTTCGCCGCATGGTCCATGAACGGCTGTTCTGCGAGGGAGTGCCGTTCGCTGCACCGCACACCAACTGGAAAGACGCGGACAAAGCCGACCTTGGGTTCTAGGCCTTCGCTGACGCAGTATCCCTTCGCGCGTGCGGCGTACTTGTTGCTGCGGTGCAGTGCATGTCACTCGACCGGTCGTTCACAGATATCGGATTTTCCCGTTCCGATACCGTGCTCTCGCGGCTGCTCATTCCGATCATCCAGATGCGGACTATGCGACTCAGTTCTGCCGCGGAAATACACCCAAACCGATCGTATGATGGAGCTCAGATCGGTCGAAACGATTTTGATCTCGCGCAACGGGTCATCTCGGCCTCCAAGTCGAGAGGCATTTCTGAAAGTTTGCGAGCAGAGCTATCAAAGTCGTAGCCGGTCAAGGTCAGTCGGGCTTGTCATTGGTCACAGCCAGTTCGCCAAGCGATATTTCTGGCTTCAGGATGTGCAGTTTTTCCATTTCGGCAGCAGAGTGTTCCAAAGTCTCAAGGATCGTCCGTGCGGCTTGCTCGCCAATCTGTTTGCGCGCTGTCCGCGAAGTTGCGATCTTGCCGGGAAACCCTTCGATGAGACCCAAACCGTTGAAACCCGCTAGCGCGACATCACCTGGAACGTCGATGCCTTCGGCAATGCAGTGACATAGGCCGCCAAACGCAAGATCATCGTTTGAAAAGTAGATGCAATCAAGATCGGGCTGTCGTTTCAGAAGGTCTGCAGTCAAACGGCGGCCGCAATCGACAGCTGAAAGCGCAGTCACATCGACCAGCAAATCCGATCCATCAATAATGCCGGCAAAGGCGAGTCCATGTTTGCGCAGTGCGCTGTGGAAACCTTGTTTCCGTTTCGCGGCCCTAAGGTCCTTGTCGAGGTTTCGCCCCACGTAGCCGAAGCGCCGTAACCCTGTCTCAAACAGGGCGACAGCAATGTCATGGCCGGCCTCGCTATGCGAAAACCCGACACAGGCGTCGACAGGATGGCCGTCGATATCCATGATTTGTACAACCGGAACGCCTGCGTCTTTCAGCAGCTGGCGGGTTTCGGGCGGTTGGTCAATCCCGGTCACGATCAACCCAGCAGGGCGCCATGACAGCATGTTCCGCAAGGTTTCGTATTCTGTTTCGGGGTCATAGTCGGTTACCCCGAAAACCGGCTGCAGCAAGGTGCCCTTCAGCGCGTCGGTCACCCCGGACATGACTTGCGGGAAAACGATGTTTGACAGGCTGGGCACCACGACGCCGATCAGGTCGGTGTGTTTGCTTGAGAGGGAGGAGGCGAACTGATTCCCGTAGTAGCCGATCTCGCGTGCGGCCTGTTTGACCCGCTCAATGTTCGCCTGCGAGACGTCTTTGTCGCCACGAAGCGCGCGCGACGCTGTCATTTTACTGACACCGGCAGCGGCAGCGACATCGGCTAAAGTTTTCCTGCTTTTAATAGACTTGCCTCCATTTTGCCTGTCGCTTGGTGGCCCATCACCAGCAAGAACCAAGCCTTTGTTCACGCATCTGTATCGCAAAGTCGACATCGAAGTATTGACAGCTTAGGGCAAATTGGGCACTGGTATCAATACCGGTATCGGTACCGGTTGCGATACCGGTGAGTAATCCGGGCATTGCCGTGGTTTCGGAGGAGGCCACGATCAACTGAAAACTAGCGCTATTTCGGCGCTGTGGGAGGAACCATGACACACTACACTTTCAAGTCGCTCGTCCTGAGTGGCATCGTTGCCGCATCAACGCTTTCAGCGAGCACGGCGCTGGCGCAAGATTATCAATGGACGTTCCAGACCTCCGCACAGGCCGGGGACAACTTTTTTCCGATTGAGGAAGCTTGGGCCGATCGCGTCAATGAACTGTCCGACGGCCGCATCGAAATCACCGTTGTGCCAGTGGGAACCGTGGTGGCCCACAATGAAACGCTCGACGCCGTAGGTGCGGGCATTCTGCAGGGCCACATCACGGACCCGTCATATTTCTCGGGTAAGGATCCGGCTTTTGCCATGTTGGGCAATCTTGTCGGTGCATGGTCCGCACCCGAGCAGATGTTCGACTACATGGAAAACGGCGGCGGTAAGGAGCTCTTTAACGAGCTGGTAAACCCCTATGGTCTGCAATTCCTTGGAGCATCGGCAACGGGCGTTGAGGCTTTCCTGTCGACAGTTCCGATCCATGGTGTTGACGATCTTGAAGGTATCAAGATGCGCGCACCGGAAGGCATGGTTCAGGAAGTCTTTGCCGCTGCGGGCGCATCGCCGGTGAACCTGCCCGGCTCCGAGGTTTACACATCGCTGGAAAAAGGCGTCATAGACGCTGCGGATTATACCGTATTCTCGACCAACCATGCGCAAGGCATGCATGAGTTCGCCAAATATCCGCTTTACCCCGGCTTTCACTCGATGCCTGTGATCGAGGTGTCGATCAACAAGGAGATCTATGACGGCTTGCCCGAGGATTTTCAGGCCCTCCTGAACGAGTCTGTTTCCGTCTTTGCGCGCGATATGGTCAGCCAGCTGGACGAGCAGAACGAAATCGCTGTTGCAGAAGCAATGACCGACCCCAACATCACCGTGATCAACTGGTCTGACGAAGAGCGTGCGCGGTTCCGTGGCATCGCAAAGTCGCAGTGGGCAAATTGGGCAGAGCGTTCCGAGATGGCTGGAAAAGCCTACGAGAGCGTCACGACATACCTCACCGAGGCCGGCCTTCTGGCCGAGTAACGCTCAGCATTTGCAATGTAGCGAAGGGGCCGGTTCTGGCCCCTTCGCCCGTATTTATTGCTCAAGTTCCGGGAGGGGACCATGGCACAACATGAACCGGCGATAACGGAAGCCGAAGTCAACGCGCAACTTGAAGCGCTCAAAAAGGTCCATGAAGAAGACAGTGCGGGCCCCCAGAATGCTCTGGATCGCGGCATTGTCACGGTGGGAACAGTCTTTAGTTTCCTGTTTGCTATTGCGACATTGATTTCACTCTATGAGATCGTCGCACGCTATTTCTTTAATGCCCCCACGATTTGGGCCCACGAAACAGTTATTGCGCTGATCGCGGCGTGCTATCTGTACGGTGGGATGCAGTGTCTGGCGGCAGACAAACATATCCGTATCGGGTTGATCTATTTCGGCACAAGTGGCGGAACGCGGAGACTGTTGGATGTCGTAAACGGCCTACTTGCGCTGTTTTTCGCAGTCGCAATTGCCTACGCGGCCTACACGATGGTCGAAAAGTCGTGGTGGACACCACAGGGCGACGTTCGCCTTGAACGCTCGGGCTCGGCTTGGAATCCAACTACGCCTGCCATTATCAAAATGATGCTTCTGATCACTGCAATCGTTTTGGCAATTCAGTCCGTTGGCCATATCTGGACCGCCTGGAAGGGCACCGGATATCGCCAAAGCGCCGGTGAAACACCCAGCAAATGGGCGATCATTGGCATCGGTGCTGTTTTCGCGATCCTCGCAATTGGCGGCTATTTGTTGTTTTCCGAAGGTCGGAACCTCGGTATCCAAACAGGTTCACTGTTGCTTGTCGGTTCAATCATGGTGCTGATCCTGACGGGTATCCCGTTGGCCTTTGTCACCGGCCTGATTGCGATCCTGTTCACGATCGCTTGGTTCGGAACATCCGGCGTGCCCTTGGTATCAAGCCGGATCTATTCCTTCGTCAATGAATACGTCCTCGTGGCGATACCGATGTTCGTTTTGATGGCGTCTTTGTTGGACCGTTCAGGCATGGCGCGGGATCTTTACGATGCGATGCGCCTTGTCGCTGGTCGCATCAAGGGCGGTGTTGCTGTTCAAACACTGGTTGCAGCCGTGTTCCTTGCATCGATTTCCGGCATTATTGGTGGCGAGATCGTTCTTCTGGGTCTGATCGCGCTGCCGCAGATGCTGCGGCTTGGCTATAACCGCGCGCTGGCCATTGGCACGGTTTGTGCGGGTGGCTCGCTTGGCACGATGATCCCGCCGTCGATTGTTCTGATCGTTTACGGGCTTACCGCCAGCGTTTCCATCGGTGACCTGTTTCTTGCAACAGTGACACCGGGCCTGATGCTGGCTTCGTTCTACATCATCTACATTCTTATCCGCTGTTACGCGAACCCCGAGATGGGCCCGCCAATTTCGAACGAGGAGCTTAACATCCCAATGGCCGAGAAATTGCGCAAGATGAGGGGTGTGATCCTGCCGGTTGGCGTGGCGGTGACTGTGTTGGGTTCGATCTACGGTGGCATCGCCTCTGTTACTGAAGCCGCCGCTATGGGGGTTGTCGGTGTTTTCCTTTCGGCAGCTGTTCGGGGCGAGGTGACTTGGGTTCTCATCCGCGACAGCCTGAAACAGACGCTTGAGACCTGTGGTATGATCATCTGGATCGGCCTTGGCGCGGCGGCTTTGGTTGGGGTCTATAACCTGATGGGCGGCAACCGGTTCATCGAAAGCACCATCCTTGATAGTGGGGCGTCACCGATTGTGATCGTGCTGATCATGATGGGTATTCTCGTGGTCCTCGGCCTGTTTATGGATTGGATCGGCATCGCATTGCTAACCATGCCGATCTTCGTGCCGATCATCATCAAGCTTGGCATGGACCCGGTATGGTTCGGCATTCTTTTTGCGATGAACATGCAGGTCAGCTACCTTTCTCCGCCTTTTGGTCCTGCTGCCTTCTACCTGAAGTCTGTTGCGCCTAAAGACATGAGCTTGTCAGAAATATTCCGCGCACTCATCCCCTTTATCTGCATTCAGGTCGTCGCACTTGCTATCGTCCTGTTCTTCCCTGACGTCGCCCTGTGGCTGCCGAACTGGATAAAAGGAGACTAAAATGACCATCGACACCAAGAACTCTAGAAATGTTGCGATCATCGGCCTTGGCTCGATGGGCTATGGTATGGCCGCTTCAGCACTGCGTGGTGGGCACAAGGTCTGGGGCGTTGATATCAACCCGGACCAGATCGCCAAGTTCAAAGCCGAGGGGGGGCAAGATGCTCCTCTTGCTGAGGTCGCCGAAAGGCTGGATGCCATTGCGGTGGTGGTATTGAACGCGGCCCAAACCGAAAGCGTTCTATTCGGAAAAAACAGCATCGTTGCGAAACTGAAACCTGGCGCCGTTGTGTTGGCCTGCGCGACCGTCCCTCCAGCTTTCGCCAAAAAAATGGCTGTAAGGTGCGGTGAACACGGCGTGCACTATCTTGATGCGCCGATTTCCGGGGGGTCGATCAAAGCCGCCAGCGGTCAACTTTCGATCATGGCTTCCGGCTCCCCGCAGGCATTCTCTGCCGCGCGCCCGCTGCTGAGTAGCATCGCCGAAACGGTTTTCGAGCTTGGAGACGAAGTTGGGGCTGGCAGCGCGATGAAAGCTGTGAACCAGCTTTTGGCTGGCGTCCATATCGCCACCATGGCCGAGGCTCTCACCTTTGGCATGACCCAAGGCGTGGCTCCTGAGAAGTTTGTTGAAGTTATCAGTAAATGCGCAGGAACCAGTTGGATGCTGGAGAACCGCGCGCCCCATATCGTGGCGGGGGACTACACGCCGCATAGTTCGGTCAACATCTGGCCCAAGGACCTTGGCATCGTGCTCGATATCGCAAAATCAGCACAGTTCAGCGCACCCATTACTGCGGCGGCGCTACAGCAATTCGTTGCAGCTGCTGGGATGGGACATGGGCAAGAAGACGACGCAGCAGTCGCCAAAGTATATGCCCGCAATGCTGGATTGACCCTACCGGGAGAAAAGACATGACCACCGTTCTAGGCTGTATCGCCGATGATTTCACAGGCGCGACCGATCTCGCGGGCTTGCTTGCACGAAGTGGTGTACGCGTCTCCCTACGCATCAGCGTTCCCGACACCCCGCCCTCTGAAACTGCTGCATTCGAAGTCATCGCACTAAAGTCTCGTACTGCACCGGTTGATGAGGCCATCGCCGAGACCCGAGCCGCGTTGAAGTGGTTGCAGGCAGCAGGGGCGCAAAGATTTTTCTGGAAATACTGCTCCACCTTCGACTCGACAGCGGAAGGCAACATTGGCCCCATCGCAGAGGCGCTGATGACCGACCTTGGCACTGACCAGACGATCTATTGCCCGGCTTTCCCCGAAAATGGGCGCGCCATCTTTATGGGCAATCTGTTTGTCGGACAGCAGCCCTTGGCAGAAAGCCCGATGAAGGATCACCCGCTAACCCCGATGCGTGACAGCAACCTGATGCGTCTTCTACAGCCGCAGGTCACCCGCCCGGTAGGTCTGGCCGACAGGTTGACAGTGGCGCAAGGATCCGACGCCCTTCGAAATGAACTCGAGCAGCTGAAAGCCAAAGGCGTGGCGCATGTGGTCGTTGATGCTGTTGCCAATTCGGATCTGGAGATAATCGCCGAAGCCTGCCGTGATATGCCGCTGATGACGGGCGGAAGTGCCGTAGCAATGCCTCTTCCCGCCCTCTATTTGGCGGATGGCACCTTGTCGGCAAACGCCCCTAAGGCCAAGGCGCCGCAGCTTGGGGTGGCAACGATTGTGCTGTCCGGCAGTTGCTCCGCCATGACGAACAAACAGGTGGCCGACTACACAAGCCGCGGCATTCCGGCGTTTCAGTTGGACCCGCTGGCTTTGGCCGAGAACGGCCCGCAAAAAGCGCTTGATTGGTTGTCCAAACAAGAACTTGACAAGGCTCCGATCATCTATGCAACAGCCAACCCGCAAAGCGTTCGCGCAGCGCAGGAAAAACTGGGAGTGGCCGGTGCCGGAGAGATTGTAGAGGCTACCCTTTCAGCCTGTGCTGTTGCCGCACGAGATAAAGGGGCGCGCCGGGTCATCGTTGCGGGCGGTGAGACGTCGGGGGCCGTAACCAAGGCGCTTGGAGTGACCCAACTTGATATCGGCGCGGAAATCGCACCGGGTGTCCCTTGGACCTATTGCCAGTCGGGCGGGCATCAGATTGCCCTGACTCTCAAGTCCGGCAATTTCGGGACAGAAACCTTCTTTACCGATGCCCAAGAAAAGCTGGATGCAGTATGATAAGCGAAGCAAAGCTGCGCGAGCAAATCTGCCTGCTGGCCAAGTCGATGTTTAATCGCGGCCTGACCGGTGGCAGCACCGGCAACATTTCTGCCCGAACAGAAGACGGCGGGCTTCTGGTCTCCCCTACCGGGACAAGCTTCGGCAGGCTCGATCCTGGTAGACTCAGCCGATTTGACGCGACGGGAAACCACATCGACGGCGACAAGCCGACGAAGGAAATGCCGCTTCACACTGCATTCTACGACACACGCAGCACGGCAGGCGCAGTGGTGCACTTACATTCCTGTCACTCGGTCGCGCTGTCGCTTATGCCGGACGCCGATGAAGACAATCTTTTGCCCCCGTTAACGCCTTACGGAATCATGAAGCTGGGGAAGGTCAAGTTGCTGCCGTTCTTCTTGCCCGGTGATCCGGCAATGGGGGAGGCTGTGCGTGGGCTTGCCGGTAAGCGTAGTGCGGTCATACTGGCCAATCACGGGCCGGTTGTTGCGGGCAAGGATATCGAAGCCGCCTGCAATGCCATCGAAGAACTCGAAGACACCGCGCGACTGGCCATGCTCACGCGTGGCATGAACCCGCGGATGCTGACTCAGGCGCAGCAGCAGGCCTTGATCACAAAATTCGATGTGGAGTGGGACGTATGAAATTTTCTGCGAACTTGGGGTTTCTGTGGGCGGACCGGCCTTTGCCTGACGCGATCCATGCGGCCAAAGCCGCAGGGTTTGATGCCGTGGAGTGCCATTGGCCTTATGACGTGCCCGCCGGGGATGTGAAGGTGGCCCTGCAAGAAACCGGCCTACGCATGTTGGGGCTCAACACCCGGCGCGGGGATGTCGCCGGCGGCGAGAACGGATTGTCCGCGTTGCCCGGACGCGAGGAAGACGCACGCGCCGCCATTGATGAGGCTATTGCCTATGCGGTCGCGATCAACACGCCCAATATCCACGTCATGGCCGGGTTTGCGGAGGGCCGCGATGCCCATGAGACCTTCGTCGAAAACCTGCGCTACGCTTGCGAAAAGGCGGCCCCCTACGGGATCACGATCCTGATCGAGCCGTTGAATAGATATGACGCGCCGGGCTATTTCCTGACCACGACCGATCAAGCGCTGGCCGTGATCGTCGACGTCGGGGTCTCGAACCTGAAACTCATGTTTGATTGCTACCACGTGCAGCTGATGGAGGGTGACCTGACCCACCGGATCGAAACGCTCCTGCCCTCAATTGGTCATATCCAGTTCGCCTCAGTCCCCGATCGGGGGGCCCCGGACCACGGTGAGGTCAACTATACCCACATCTTCAGCACCATCGCACGGCTGCGATATGACGCGCCCCTGGGAGCCGAATACAAGCCCGGCGGTGACACGGATGCGACGCTGAGTTGGATGAACGACACCTGACACTTGGGCGTCTGTGCTGCCCCTTCAAAGAAAAGGCCTGTGCCATGAGCGCTGATCAAATCACCCTTCGCGAATTTCTGTTGTCCCAACGAAGTCAGCGCAAACTGGACAAGGATCTGATCTTCCTTCTCGAAGACATTGCGACTTCTTGTCGGATCATCTCTCACCAAATTCGCGGCGGAGCGTTCGCTGGCAGGCTGGGAGCTACGACGTCGACCAATGTTCTGGGGGAGACGCAAAAGCAGCTCGATGTGATCGCCAACGATGTCTTTGTCCGACACTGTTCGAATTGCGGGCGCGTTGCTGCGCTGGTTTCGGAAGAGGTCGACGAGGTTTACTTGGCTGAAAGACAAGCCTGAAGCCGGGGATTACCTCGTTTATTTCGACCCGCTTGATGGGTCTTCAAACCTCGATGTTAACCTTTCCGTCGGATCCATCTTTTCGATCTCGCAACTGCCCACAGCTATTGATGCCACTGACGACCGGTCCGTGCTGCGCGTGGGCGCTGAGCAGATCGGTGCCGGTTATTCGGTCTATGGCCCTTCGACCGCTCTCGTCATCACGACCGGCAATGGCGTGCATGGTTTTACGCATCAACAGGGCACCGGTGAATTCCGCTTGACCTTCCCCGATATGACGATCCCCAAGGCCACGGGCGAATTTGCAAGCAACGCCTCTCGTTACACACTCTGGGATCAACCGGTGAAGCGCTATTTTGACGAATGCATCCGAGGCAAAGACGGCCCACGTGAAAAGACCTTCAACATGCGCTGGACTGCTTCGATGGTTGCTGAAGTCCACCGGATCCTGATCCGCGGTGGCGTGTTCCTCTATCCGCGTGACGCGGGCAATAACGCTGACGGCGGCGAGCTACGCTTGATGTACAAGGCCAACCCGATGGCGTTGATTGTCGAACAGGCAGCTGGTTCCGCGTCTACGGGTACCGAACGCATTCTGGATGTGCAACCAAACTCGCATCATCAACGTGTTCCCGTGATCCTTGGCTCGAAAGAGGAAGTAGCCGTTCTGGAGCGATATCACCGCGAGAGCTAAACACAGTCCCCTGAGCCGCTATCTTCAATTTTCCTGGTGCATTGCGCCACAATGGAGCGCTTGAAATGCCACTGATTTCCCTTCGCCAACTTCTTGATCACGCCGCCGAGCATGACTACGGCCTCCCGGCGTTTAACGTCAATAATATGGAACAGATGCTAGCCATCATGAAAGCGGCCGACAAAGCGAACAGCCCAGTCATCATGCAGGCCAGCCGTGGGGCGCGGGCATTCGCCAACGACATCGTTCTCGCACACCTTATTCGTGCAGCGATTGAGATGTATCCGCATTTGCCGATCTGCATGCACCAGGACCATGGAAATTCTCCGCAAACTTGCCTTTCGGCACTTGTGAACGGCTTTTCCTCGGTCATGATGGACGGGTCCTTGACTGAGGATGGCACCACGCCTTCGGACTTCGAATACAACGCGAACGTTACAGCAAAGGTCAGCGAAATGGCCCACCTTGTCGGTGCTTCGGTAGAGGGCGAGATCGGGCATCTCGGCTCTCTGGAAACCGGCAGGGGTGAGGCGGAAGACGGTCATGGATTTGATGGGGAATTGAGTCGGGACCAGCTCGTGACGGATGCAGATGAAGCTGCGGAATTTGTTCGGCGCACCGAGGTCGACGCCCTCGCCATCGCCATCGGAAGCAGCCACGGAGCCTACAAGTTCACTCGCAAACCGGACGGCGATATCCTCGCCATGGACGCGCTCAAGTCGATCCACGCCAAACTGCCGGACACGCACCTTGTGATGCACGGCTCCTCCTCTGTTCCGCAAGAACTGCAGGACATCATCAACGAACATGGCGGTGAAATCGCCCCAACTTGGGGCGTGCCCTTGGAAGAGATAGAGCTGGGCATCAAGTATGGGGTGCGCAAGGTGAACATCGACACCGACCTGCGCATGGCCCTCACCGGTGCGATCCGTACGGTGTTTGCCGAGGACAAGGGGCAATTCAATCCCCGCAAGTATTTAGCACCGGGTGTGGACGCTATGTCGGCGGTCTGTTTCGACCGGTTTGAGCGGTTTGGTTGCGCCGGAATGGCGTCAAAAATCTCGTCCATTCCGCTTTCGGACATGGCCCAACGATACCAATCCGGAAGCATGAAACCCTACTTAGGTCGCTGAGACCTCACCCTTTCGTCTTGATCTCCAATGCCTCCTTCGGGCGCGCAACTACTGCAGGCACGCGACAAGACCATATATTACCGCCTATTTTTGTATCAGGGTATCCACTCCGTCTGCTTACAACTAATTCGGTATTGTAGGCTGTTTTCGCAGTGAGTTTCGGTTGTCCAGCCGCTGCAGCGATGACCAAGCTGGCGCGACGAACGGCAGATTGGTCCGCGATTTGATCTTGGTCGTTTGATATTCACTGCGCCAAGCACGAACAACCGGTGTCCCCGCCGCTTCGCAGCAGAGGGATTTTTGCACGTGCGGAACCTTTCATGCCGCGATCGCATGCCGCAAGATGTCCATAGGTTTGGTATGGCCTCGTTGCATCCTTTCAACGGTTGGAAAAAAACAGACTTTTGCCAATCGAACCGCCTCCCATTGATCGGAGTTCAGCTTTGCCTGACAAACAGAATTGGGCAGGCTAATTCGAAATCAACGAAAGCTGTGTAAACCCGAAATGTAGACAACTAAAACAGGTTAGAATAAGGACCTGTTTGCGACTGAGTGTTTATGTAAGGAAAGCACTTGGGGTTCGGCCTCTTTTGCTTTTTCGGCGTCGGGTGCTC
This sequence comes from Sulfitobacter geojensis, assembly GCF_000622325.1. Lineage (NCBI taxonomy): Bacteria > Pseudomonadati > Pseudomonadota > Alphaproteobacteria > Rhodobacterales > Roseobacteraceae > Sulfitobacter > Sulfitobacter geojensis. The sequence continues at coordinate 171,280 of NZ_JASE01000002.1, read as the reverse complement.
AAAAAAGGGGGCGCATGGCCCCCTTTCCTTACCTATTCGACTTCATGAACCGTCTGCACGCCATTCTTCTCGCGCATCCCGTCCTTAACAATCGCTTTGACGAGCGAAGCGCACATCAGAACCATCACAAGCGAAAACGGCAAGGCACCAATGACCATAGCGGACTGGATCGCGCCCACGCCCCCCGCGATGAGCAAGCCACCAACGACCAACGACAACGCAACACCCCAAAAGATGATGTGCGGCCGACCGGATGGCTTTTCTGCGCCCGCGGCGTTGATGGTGTTCACGATCAGGATCGCTGAATCCGCTGTTGTCACAAGATATGTGAGCAACAGCACCACGACAATCACAGCCATGCCCCATGCCAGCCCAGACCGGAGGACAAAGTCGAGCATCGCAAACAACTGGTTCTGTTGACCTGCTCCGGAAATCGCATCGCCTGCCCCGCCGTTAAGGGTCAGATCGATTGCGGTTCCGCCTACGATCGTAAACCAGACAAAACACATGACCGAGGGAATGATAATTGCGCCCAGGATGTATTCCCGAACCGAACGCCCGCGCGAGATGCGCGCAAGAAAGACACCCACGAATGGCGCAAATGCAATCCACCATGCCCAATAAAAGACGGACCAGCCGCCTTGCCAGCTTGCAAGCTGTGCGGCTTCGCTGCCGTCAACCCCGTCAGAGGTCCACACCGTAAACAGAAGTTTTGGCAACTGGATAATGTAAGTGACGAGGCCTTCGACAAGAGCGCTCAACCCGAAGAACGTTGAGCCAAAGAGCAGGAAGAAAGCCAGCAGAAAGAAGCTCAGCCCCATGTTGATGTTGGAGAGCCACTTGATGCCTTTGCCAACGCCAGACAGCGCCGACAATGTGGACGCGCCCATGATCACCAACAGTGCGGTGATAACGCCTGCTGTTGATGGTTTGCCGGTTTCTGCAACGATGAGCCAATCGCCGAAACCAATACGGTTAAGGCCCGAGACGAATTGTTCCACCCCGAAACCAAGCGTCTGCGCCACGCCCAGAATGGTCGCGACAACAGCCACAACGTCAACGATATGGCCAAGGATGCCGGACAGGCTCTCTCCAAAGAGTGGGGTCAGCGCAGAGCGGATCGTAAGAGGCAGATTGCGGCGATACGAAAAATAGGCCAGGGACAGCCCGACAATCGCGTAACACGCCCATGCCGAAAAGCCCCAGTGCAAAAAGGACCAGAGGTAGGCATTGTTGACGTTGTCAGCGGCGGACGCACCGCTCTCGCCCATGATGACATTTGGGTTCGTTGCGAAATGGTACATCGGTTCGGCGGTCGCGAACGTTAGCATACCAATCCCGATCCCGGCCCCGAACATCATCGAGAACCATGAGAAATTGGAAAATTCCGGCGTGTCACTCTCAAGGCCAAGCTTCAAACGGCCCGTCCTTGGGATCAGCGCCAGAACAACACAAACGATCAGAAAAAGGGCGACCACGTAGATATACCAGCTCGAGAAGGTCCCAAGAAGGGACCCATTCAGATCGCCAAGGATTGTCGCGGCCGTTTCGGGCACGGCAATGGCCCAGACGATTAGCGCCGCGATCAGGATCTTGGATGTGATCGCAACGTCTTTGCTGAAACCAGCATAGAAACCGCGATCGGCGGTTTGGATGGGTAAGTCCATCAATGGGGGTTTATTGGCCATGTCTCCTCCTAAATGGCTGATGAAGGCCAGACGCAGTTGGTTGTTCCACACGCAATTGCGACGCGGTCAATGCTGCTTGTCTGGCGCGAATGTGGCGGGTGTTGGTCTTGGACCTCCACCCAGTCGAGGCATGCCCACCACGTGGTTAACTTGGCAAATACTCCTCGCTCCAAGACTCGCTCAGATTTCCGGATTCAATCATTGCCTCAATGGCAGTATCGACGTAGCCCAACTGCCGCAGGATCGCGCGGGTCGAGGCTCCGAATTTCTCGGCAGGCGTTACGGCTGTGATTTCGCCACGCACAGAGCGCACAGCATAAGGGTCCAGCTGGATGACCTCGTGCCCGCTCGGGTGGTCGGGGTAGTAGGAAAACGAATAGCTGCCGTTTTCTGTTCCGGCTTTTCCATCGGCCTCGCGCAAGTTCATGGCGCGCAAGGAATCAAGGTTTTCACACACCACGGCACCAATGTCGGCGGCTTGCAATCGCGCGACCCATTCCTCGGCGGGCTGGGCGAGAAAAACAGTGGCCAGAAAGGGTGCGCGATCTACTTCGGGCAGATCTGGCAGGTCCTCTAGGCCCTCGACGTTGCGAAATAGCGGCAGGTCATGTTCATAGGCGCTCAGCAGGATGTGGCGCGAGGCGGTGCTGTAGAAACGTGTCAGCGCGTCATATCCACTGGCTTCCGGGCCCGAGGGTTCATCAAACAGGTCGCGCCCTTTGAAATCAAAAGCAAACGGCACCTGTAACAGCCCGCTGTTGGAAGATAGCGAGGTACGCCCGCGTCCGATGCGGCCAAAGCGGTACTTCTGATAGAGCGCCGCCGCCACGCCCAAGGCCCCGCCAAACCCGCACATGACATCAATGGTGCCAACATGGGCGTGCTCTTCGGGGCGATCCATCCCGCCGCCGAAGCGCAGCATGATACCCGTGGTGGCCTGCACAAGATCGTCATAGCCAATATAATCGGTACGCGCCCCGCGCCGTACGCCGCTAAAGCAATCCAGTTTGCAGAACAATGCGTCAGGGTTGAGCTTGCGCAGATTGCCTGCGTCCAGTCCCATCTTTGCGATCTGGTTATCAGGCGCGTTCCAGACAATCACGTCCACATATTTTACAAGGTCTTCAAACACCTGACGGCCGTGGCGCGAAGTGATGTCTGCAAGGATGGAACGTTTCCCGCGCATTTGCGACATGCCGTAGATGACGGTGTTCCAGCTGTCATACATGGGATCGGCTGGCTCAAGCTTGATCACCTCGGCCCCAAAGCGCGCCAGATAACTGGCCGAGTGCGGCCCCGCGATCACATTACACAGGTCCAAAATCTTTACGCCAGTCAACCAAGCCTCTTGGTTCTGAGCTTCGGTTTCATCGGGAATTTCGGTCCGATGTTTCTTCAGGATTTTCAGGGCTTCATCGAATTCCACCCAACGGCGCGGCATCGGTTTCAGCGCTTCCTCGCCGCTTTCCTCCATCCAGACGACAGGCCCGGGTTGAGTCATTTCGCCATAAACGGGATCATGCACATCAATCATCAATCCGGATGCTTCGGCATATTCGTCGTGGATCCATTCTTGCAGCCAACGTTGCGGCGCACCGGGGATCAAGCCCCGTCCGAACATCTTTTTCCACTCGTGCGAGGTCCGCGTCATGAAGACCTCTTTCATCCGTGCCGAAATCTTGTCGGCCCAATCCTTGGGCATCGGGTAAACGCCGAGCGAGGTCTTGCTCTCCCATTCGGACCACGGCTTGTAGGTGTCTTCCTCCGATGTCAGGCCGTCTTCGACAAGTTCATCGTAGATGCCCAGCACTTCAAGGCAGCGCCGTGCGTGGTTTTTGTGGCTGGGGCAAACCACATAGAACCCGCGCCCGTCCTTGCACATATAGCTGCGAAAGAACGGGTCCATCAATTCTTGCAGCTCCTCAAAGCTGACGTTCATCGGCAGGCCTTCGATGCGGCGGCGTACGATTTCGGTCTCGCGTTGGGTCAGGTAGCGTTCGGGCATCCCGTCAACGTGGATCGAATTATAACACAGCCCTTCCATGACGGCGGCGGCCAGCGGCACTTCGATCTGGTCGCCCAGCCCCGTGATCTGGCGTGATTGCAGCGCCAGAACTGTGGCAGAGGCCGCAATCTGGGAGGCATAGGCCGAGGCGAGCGGTAGCGGAGAGAACGACGGGTTCAACCCCATCAAAACACGGTTCAGCCCCATATCGGTAAACACACCCGAACTGGCCGAAACGATGCTTTCATAGGCGCGAAGTTCACGGCGTTCGGCATCGTTTGAGGCAAAGCCCGGGACCGAAATCGTGATCAGCTCGGGGCGGTCTTCGCGCATGGCGGCAAAATCAAAACCAAGCTTGGCCATTTTGCCGGGGCGAAAGTTCTCGACGATGATATCAGCCTCATCGCAAAGCGCGCGTGCCTTCTCAAGCCCCTCATCAGACTTTAGATCAAGGTTCACGATGACCTTGTTTCTGTTGAGCGTGGCATTGGCCGGATTGTCCCACATAGGACCATCGGGAGGGTCGATATGAACGACCGTAGCCCCCAAATCCCCTAGCAACATCGCGACGGCGGGGCCGGCAATATATTGTCCAAAATCAACGACTTTCACGCCCATAAGTGGCAAGTTTGAAAATGAGTTACGCATATGACCTCCTGTTAGACGTCAAGTTTTTCGGGTTATCTGGTTATTCCCCCGCCAGCATCCAGCCGGCGGCTTTCTCGGCAATCATGATCGTGGGCGAGTTTGTGTTGCCGCTGGTAATCTCGGGCATGACCGAGGCATCCACCACGCGCAGACCAGCGACGCCCTTAACGCGTAGATGCGGGTCCAGAACGGCGCTTGGGTCATCATCCCGGCCCATTTTGACGGTGCCGACAGGGTGAAAAATGGTGCTGGCGATGTCCCCCGCGAGACGGGCCAGATCTTCATCACTTTGATACTGAACACCGGGTTTGTATTCCTCGGGCACATAAGGCTCCATCGCCGGCTGCGACATGATTTCACGAACTTGCCGCAGGCTATCTGCGGCGACTTTGCGGTCGTCCTCGGTGTTTAGATAGTTCGGCGATATCTTGGGCGCATCGCGAAAATCTCCCGTTGCAATCCGCACATGGCCGCGGCTCGTGGGATTCAGGTTGCACACGCTGACTGTCATGGCTGGAAAATCGTGCAGGTCTTCTCCAAATGCTTCGAGGCTCAAAGGCTGCACGTGATATTCAAGGTTGGCGTGCGTGCGGCTTGGATCAGATCGGGTAAAGGCGCCCAGCTGGCTAGGTGACATACTCATCGGACCGGAGCGTTTGAACAGATACTGCAGACCGATCTTGGCCTTGCCAGCCAAGGAGTTCGCCAGCGTGTTCATAGTGGCGGTGCCCTTAACTTTGAAAACGGCGCGGATTTGCAAATGGTCCTGCAAGTTTTCGCCAACGAACGGCTGATCCATCACCACGTCGATGCCGTGTTCCTTTAGCAAAGCGGCAGGCCCGATTCCGGACAGCTGTAGGATTTGCGGCGAATTGACCGCCCCGGCAGAGAGAACAACTTCTTTGCGCGCCGTGACGTCTACGGGCGTGCCCGCACGGTGGACCTTGGCGCCAATACAGCGCAACGCGCCGTCACCATCTTTTTCAAAGTTCAGCTTTTCAACCTGCGCTTCGGTCCAGATCGTCAGGTTTTCGCGCCTTTTTGCGGACCTTAGAAATGCCTTGGACGTGTTCCAGCGCCAACCCGAACGCTGATTGACGTCAAAGTAGCCAACACCCGCGTTATCGCCACTATTGAAATCTTCGGTTTTCTCGACACCCGTCTGCGCGGCTGCATCAGAAAAGCTGTCTAGCACGTCCCACTGAAGGCGCTGCTTTTCGATCCGCCATTCGCCGCCGTGCCCGTGCATATCTGAAAATCGGCTGTTGTCACCCGTGACAGGATCAGCGCCGTCATCCAGTTTGTAGTGATTTTCATGCGCCTTGAAATCGACGAGCGAGTTTTCCCAATTCCACGCATTCTCGCCTGTCAGTTTCGCCCAGTTGTCATAATCACGCGCCTGACCGCGCATGTAGATCATCCCGTTGATCGAGGAGCAGCCTCCAAGCGTCTTGCCGCGTGGATAAAGAAGGCTGCGCCCGTTCAGGCCTTTGTCTGGCTCTGTCTTGTACATCCAGTCGGCGCGCGGATTGCCGATGCAATAAAGATAGCCGACGGGGATGTGAATCCAGGGATAGGTGTCTGGCTTGCCAGCCTCAAGCAACAGGACGGTGTTGGCCGGATCGGCGCTGAGGCGGTTTGCCATAAGACAGCCCGCAGACCCGCCACCGATTACGATATAGTCAAACCCGTTTAAACCATTAGACATCGGCCAATCCCCATCAATCGTTTCAGTGTCGAACACGGATGTGTGGGCGATAAGCCGTGTTATGCGCTGCACGCATCAACTCGACATTGCGGCCACGATCCCTCCCAGAGCGCGAACTTCGTCGATCAGTGTAGGAAGGCGTCGAAAAAACCTAATGACAAATCGCACAGTGCAATATTAGAAATTTTAATATGGACCGTTTTTCAAATATTAACACCATACTGGCCTTTGTGACTGTCGCGCGAGAAGGAAGCGTTTCGCGCGCCGCCGAGGTGTTGAACCTGACCCAGCCTGCCATCAGCCACCAGCTAAAGCGGCTTGGCGAAGAGACGGGAATCACCCTGTTCAACAGAACACCCACCGGTCTCCAGATCAGCAACGACGGCGCCGCTATACTGCCCAAGGCCGAACGGGTTCTAGACGCGGTGAGTGACTTTCAGCGGAGCGCCCGAAAGAGATCTGGCCACATCAGCGGCAAACTCAAGATCGGAACGATCGTAGACCCAGAGTTCATCCGTCTTGGTCGGATTCTAGCGCGTATGCGCTCGGAACATCCGGGCATTCAAACCGAATTAACCCACGGCGTCAGCGGCGATGTGTTGACATGGCTGAAACGGGGACAGATTGATGCGGGGTTCTATTTGTGCGGGCCAGACGATTTGACGCCGATGGGATTGGACAGCGAAGATCCCGTACATGCGATCAAGCTCGCCGATTTCAGCTATCGCGTGATCGGGCCGGCTGGCTGGCAAAAACGGATCGAGACCGCAGCTTGGCCCGAACTTGCAAAACTCCCTTGGATCGGAACGCCTGAACGCTCTGTCCACTATCGCCTGCTTTCCAAGGTCTACACGAACCCCGTTGATCGTCTGGGCGTCGTCGCGCGCGTTGACCAAGAGGCCTCGATGCTCGAGATGGTGCGGTCCGGTATCGGACTAAGCCTTTGCCGTGAGTCCATTGCGCTTCACCAGAAACAGTCCTTTGGTCTTGCGGTTTGCAATTCTGTATCGGTGCCTGCTTGCTTATGTTTCATCACCTTGGAGCGCCAAAAGGATAACCCTGCCATCACAGAAACATTCAAATTGTTGCAGAGCGTTTGGTGACGTTCTGACAGAGTTCCTTGCTGAAGAAATGCTTGCGATTTGCGGCGCGCGACAAAATTAATGTCGCGCGCGATTATTTTCTCAGCCTCCTGCAACGCCCGAAAAAGCCGAACGGAATTGATGTAAATCCGTGCCCGCTTTTTCAGCCCCGACCAGACACGCTTGCTTGATAGCGGTCCAGATCAGAGGCCAGCGTAAGGCCGCTTGGAACATTCATCCGCTCACAGAACTCGGTCCAGACGGCTGCAAAGGGCAAGTCCTTAACCTCTTCGGTGACAACAAGGCGGGTTGTGTAGTCAAGCGCGTTTTCCGCTGACTTCAACCTGTCCCAAGGCGCCAAAAGCGCCCTTAGCAAGGCCTTTTGCATGTTGCGCGTGCCGATCACCCACGCCGCTGTGCGGCTGATCGTGGCATCAAAAAAGTCGAGCCCGATGTGCGTGCGGCCCAGCAGATCGGCGCTGACCAGTTCTTGCGCCATTTGCAGGATCGCATCGTCCAGCAGGATAACGTGGTCACTGTCCCACCGCATCGGGCGGCTGACGTGCAGTAGGATTTCATCGACGGACAACGCGACCGAGCTGAGCTTGTCAGCCACGTTTTCAGTCGGGTGGAAGTGCCCCATGTCGAGGCACAACAGGGTCTCGTTGCGGATCGCGTAACCCATGTAAAATTCGTGGCTGCCCACGGTGCAGGCCTCAACACCGATGCCGAACAATTTGCTCTCAACCGCGTCGAGCATCCGCGCCTTGTCGTGTGATGTCGCCATCATCGCGTTAAGCGATTGCTCCAATCGTTTGCGCGGAGCAAAGCGATCAACGGGCGTGTCTTTATAGCCGTCGGGCACCCAGACGTTATTAACGACAGGCGAGCCAAACGCCGCACCCATTTGCGCCGCAATATCGCGCGAGCGTTTGCCGTGTTCGATCCAGAAATCACGGATGCCTTGATCGGGGTGGCTGAGCGTCAGGTTATCGTCCGCCTTTTCGTGGGCAAAGAACGTCGGGTTGAAATCAAGGCCGAGCTTCTGGTCTTTCGCCCAATCCACCCAAGGGGCAAAATGGCTGTATTCAATTTCGTCGCGGTCAGGGTTCTGGTCCGTATCCAGATAACAGGCATGCAGGTTCAGGCGGTGATTTCCCGGGATCAACCCATAGGAAAACTCAAGATCGGCGCGCAGTTCATCCGGAGTGCGGGCGCGGCCCGGATGGTTGCCCGTCGCTTGAATACCGCCCCCCGAGCTGCCGGATTTCTTTTCAAAGCCGACAACATCGTCGCCCTGCCAGCAATGCATGGAAATCGGAATTTCCGCCAGTTTCGCAAGGGCTGCTTCGGTGTCCACGCCCCAATCGGCAAAGGCGGCTTTCGCGCTTTCATAGCTCATGATTGATCCTCCCTGATCCGTCCACGCTTAACGCGTGAACGCCTCTTTGTTGCCTGCGTCGACGTTGATGATGTTGCCCGTGGATTTCGCCGACAGATCAGAAGCAAGGAAATAAGCAGCCTCTGCGATGTCTTCGGGGAGCACGGAGCGTTTCAGCATCGAACGCTCACGATACATTTCCTCAAGCCCGTCTTTGTCGGTGCCATAGGTGCCCGCGCGTTGATCCAGCCATTCGCCCTGCCAAATCTTGGAGCCTTTCAGCACAGCATCTGGGTTCACCACGTTGACGCGGACACCCAGCGGCGCACCTTCTAAGGCCAGGCAACGGGCAAGGTGGATTTCGCTCGCCTTCGCTGTGCAATAGGCCGATGCATTGGGCGATGCGGCCAAGCCATTCTTGGATGCGACGAAAACGACAGAGCCGCCCATGTCTTGCACCTTGAACAGTTTGAACGCCTCGCGGCTTACAAGGAAATATCCGGTCGACAGGATTGCCATATTCTTGTTCCACAGATCAATCGAAGTCTCCTCAATCGGAGCAGAGCTGGCGATGCCCGCATTGCTGACGAGAATATCCACACCGCCGAATTCGGCTGCAATTGAGCTGTAGGCGTTTGCGACGGCGGTTTCATCCGTCACGTTCATATTCACAGTGCGCACAACGTCGGCAGAGTATTTGCCGCTGAGCCCTTCAAAGGTTTCGGCCAAAGCTGCGTCGTCGATATCCGCCAGCATAACGCAAGCCCCTTCGCGCAGATAGCGTTCTGCCGTCGCGGCACCGATGCCGCCAGCCCCGCCAGTAACCAACGCCACACGGCCCGCCATAGATTTCGTCGCAGGCATCCGCTGCAACTTGGCCTCTTCCAGAAGCCAGTATTCGATGTCAAAGGCCTCTTGTTCGGGTAGGCCCTGATATTCGGAAACCGCATCCGCACCACGCATCACGTTGATCGCATTGACGTAGAATTCGCCGGAAATCCGCGCCGTCGCCTTGTCTTTGGCGAAGGTGATCATGCCGACTCCAGGGATCAGGTAAACCACCGCGTTCGGATCGCGGATCGCCGGACTGTCGTCCTTTTTGCAGCGGTCGTAATAGGCCTGATAGCCCTTGCGGTATTCGGCAACCGCCGCTTCAAGACCCTCGATCGTTGCGTCCACATCCGGCTTTGCGGGGTCGAAATCCACCACCAACGGGCAGATTTTCGTGCGCAAGAAGTGGTCGGGGCAGGATGTGCCCAGTGCCGCCAAACGTTCCATATTCTTGGCGTTGACGAATGCCAGCACTGCGTCGCTATCGGTGAAATGGCCGACCATATGTTGTTGGCCGGATACAAACCCGCGAATGGCGGGCATCAGTCGTGCAGCGGTCGCGCGGCGGTCGTCCACAGACAGGCTTTGATGCACCGCACCGCCAAAGGCGGCTTTGCCTGCGGTCTCTGCCTCAAACCAGTCCATCGCTTTTTGAATGATCTCGAGCGTCAGCTCGTAGCAGTCTTTCGCGTCATCCGCCCAAGTGAACAACCCGTGGCTTTCCAGCACGACACCTTTTGCATCGGGGTTCTTTTCGCAGAAATCTGAAAGCCACAGGCCCAATTCGTAGCCGGGTTTCTTCCACGGCAACCAGCCGATGCTGTCGCCGAAAATCTGTTGCGTCAGCGCCCTGCTGTCTTTGGCCGCGGCAATTGCGATGATCGCGTCAGGGTGCATGTGATCGACGTGTTTTTGCGGCACATAGGCGTGCAGCGGCGTATCAATGGAGGCCGCGCGCGGGTTCAGGTTGAATGTGCAATGGGGCAGATAGCCCACCATCTCATCCTCGAAATCGACCCCGCGATAAATGCCGCGCAACGCGTTCAGCTTGTCCATATAGAGGGTGGAAAACCCGTCCATCTTGATAGAGCCAACATCGCCGCCGGATCCTTTGACCCAGAGAACCTCAACCATGTCGCCCGACAGAGGGTCCTTTTGCATCACCTTCGCAGAGGTATTACCGCCGCCATAGTTCGTGATTCGCTTATCAGACCCCAATAGATTGGAGCGATACAGGAGCTTTTCCGGTTCGCTCATCTTCTCGGCTGCGGTCGCATCCCATTTGTTTTCAAGGCGTTGATTCGATTTCAAAGCGGTCATGTGTGTCTCCGTAGAGGGCAGGTTAAGTTGAATTTGTTGGCCTCAAGCTGACGGCCGGCAAAAGTAAAGTCAATCATTTTCAATCATAAACAATCATGCTGCGGTGCAGAATGATTGAAATTGAAAATAAATGATTGACACAACGTCGCAACTTACTCCAACTTGGCCCAACGAAAGGACCACCCAATGCACGAGAAAGACCGCCACCGCGTTATCCTCTCCGCCGTTCAAGATCGCTCTCTGGTGACAGTGATTGATCTGTGTTCCCTCACCGGCGCATCCGAGGCAACGATACGCCGTGACATCCATACTCTGGATGATCAGAAGCGCTTGCGCCGTGTGCGGGGTGGTGCCGAGGCTATTACATCCAAGCCCTTCGTCGGGCTAGCCGGACGCCCGTTTTCTGTAAACGAAACAATGAACATCGCGGAAAAGCAGGCGATTGCTGCCGCCGCCGTAGAGATGTGCGATGATGGAGAGCCAATCATCATCAACGGTGGCACAACGACTTTTCAGATGGTGCACCCTTTGGCGTCGCGTCGCGTGCAGGTATTCACCAACTCGTTCCCGATTGCGGAGCATCTTCTGAAAAACACGCAGAACACTGTGATGTTGTCTGGCGGGATCATCTACCGTGAACAGAACATCATCCTGTCCCCCTTCGACAATGACGTGACGCGCAATTTCTACGCCAAACGTATGTTTATGGGCGCCCAAGGCATCGGGCCGCTTGGCCTGATGGAGCAGGATCCGCTGCTGATTCAGGCAGAGCAAAAGCTCATCGGGCAGGCCGAAGAGCTGATCGTGCTGGTCGACAGTTCCAAATTCGAAAACCGTTCAAGCCTCGTGCTGTGCCCGCTTGAGCGCATTGACACTATCATCACCGACGAAGGCATCGACGACCGCACTGCGGCCATGCTTGAGGCTGCGGATGTATCACTGATCGTGGTGCCAATTGGGGCCACGCAGAAAGACGGGATGGCCTCTTAGCCGCCCCAAACGCAACCACTCCAGGGAGGAAACCATGAGAATATTTAAGAAACTAGCAACATCCGTCGCATTGGCCGGCGCAATGTTTGGCACACCTGCATTCGCACAAGACGACGTACGCATTGCCCTTGTCGTCAAGGCTCTTGGCATCGGGTTCTTTGAGGCCGCCAACGAAGGCGCACAGGAAGCCGCCAAAGAGCTGGGTAACGTAGAGATTATCTACACAGGTCCGACTGACACCACCGCTGAAGGCCAGATCGAAGTCATCAACGCGCTGATCGCGCAGCAGGTCGACGCGATTGCGATCTCGTCCAATGACACTGATGCTCTGGTTCCTGTTTTGAAGCGCGCTATGCAGCGCGGCATCACTGTCATCAGCTGGGATTCCGGCGTGGCGACTGAAGGCCGCCAGTTGCACCTGAACCCCTCGTCCAACCCACTGATCGGTAACATGATCATCAAACTGGCCGCAGACCACCTGCCGAACGGCGGCAAAGTTGCGCTGTTGTCTGCCACGACGACATCCACCAACCAGAACATCTGGATGGAAGAAATGAACGCCGTCATGGGCGACTATCCCGGCATTGAAGTTGTCGCCACAGTCTATGGTGATGATCTGGCGGATAAATCCTACCGCGAAGCTATTGGCCTAATGCAGTCCTATCCTGATCTGGACGCAATCATTGCGCCCACATCTGTCGGGATCGTTGCCGCAGCACAGGCCGTTGTCGACGCGGGCAAAGTTGGCGAAGTCAACGTCACGGGTCTTGGCCTTCCATCTGAAATGGCCGGCGCTATTGAATCCGGCGCATCGCAGTCCTTCGCGATCTGGAACCCGATTGATCTTGGTTACTCCGCAACGATGCTGGCCTATGAATTGAGCCAGAATGGCGCAGAGGCGGCCCCCGGCGGGGAAATCCCGATGGGCCGCATGGGCGCGCTGACGCTTGATGAAAACAACGAAGGCGCAATGGCCGATCCGTTTGTTTACGACGCCAGCAACATCGACGACTTCAAGTCGATCTTCTAAGACACCTCCCGTCTGGCCCGGCGCAAAATGCGTGCATCGGGCCAGATAAACCTGCCCCCATTCCTCAGTGAGGTCCTGAATGATGACGCAATCCGCGGCTAATTCCCAAGATGTGACGCCCGTCGTATCGATGGACATGATCACCAAAACATTCCCCGGCGTGAAAGCGCTGGATCAGGTCAAGCTGGATCTTTATTCCGGTCAAGTTACCGCACTGGTTGGTGAAAACGGCGCTGGTAAATCGACGACCGTCAAGATTCTGACCGGTATTTACCAGACCAATGGCGGCACCATTCGTATCAATGGGGCCCCCGTTACGTTCGCCACACCAAACGACGCGGCCAAGGCAGGGATCACCGCGATCCATCAGGAAACGGTTCTGTTTGACGAACTGTCTGTCGCGGAAAACATCTACATCGGACACGCCCCGCGCAATCGTTTCGGGCTGATCGATACGGCGCAGATGCACCGCAATGCCTCCAAGCTTCTGGGCAACATTGGTGCGCCGTTCAGCAGCCACACCCAGCTACGCGACCTTGGGATTGCCAACAAACACCTCGTGGCAATTGCCCGCGCCCTATCCGTGGACGCCCGCGTCGTCATCATGGACGAACCCACCGCCGCGCTGTCGCACAAAGAAATCGAAGAGCTGTATGAACTTGTTGAAACGCTGAAAGCCCAAGGCAAAGCGATCCTGTTCATCAGCCACAAGTTCGACGAAATTTTCCGCATCGCCGACCGCTACACCGTGTTCCGTGACGGCGGGTTTGTCGGTGACGGCTTGATCGCGGATATTACCGAGGGCGACCTTGTGTCGATGATGGTCGGCCGCTCGGTCGACCAGATTTTCCCCGACCGCGCCCATGACGTCGGCGAAGAGGTTCTCAAAGTTGTGGGATATGCCCATCCGACCGAATTTGCAGAGATCAACTTTGATCTGAAACGGGGCGAGATCCTCGGGTTTTACGGGTTGGTCGGCGCGGGGCGTTCCGAGTTCATGCAGGCCTTGTTCGGCATCACCAAGCCGTCCAAAGGCGTGTGCCGTGTAAATGGTACTATCAAGGTTATCCGCTCTCCGGCTGACGCGGTCGAAAACGGGATTGTTTACGTCCCCGAAGATCGCGGCAAACAGGGCGCGGTGATCGGTTTGCCGATCTTCCAGAACATCACGCTGCCGTCCCTTGGCCGGACGTCGCGCAGCGGGTTCCTGCGGTTGGCCGAAGAATTCAAACTGGCGCGTGAATATGCGGAACGGTTGGACTTGCGCGCCGCGTCCTTGGACCAAGACATCGGAAACCTGTCCGGCGGCAACCAGCAAAAGGTCGTCATCGCCAAATGGTTGGCGACCCAGCCGCAGGTCATCATCCTTGATGAGCCGACCAAAGGCATCGATATCGGATCCAAGGCCGCCGTGCACGACTTCATGGCCGAACTCGCCGCACAAGGCCTGTCAGTCATCATGGTCAGCTCTGAAATTCCTGAAATAATCGGCATGTCCGACCGTGTCATCGTCATGCGTGACGGGCTGATCGCGGCCGAGTTGTCCGGCGACGAGGTCACCCCTGAGTTGCTGGTGCGCCACGCGGCCGGCATAACAACACAAACAGAAGGCGCGCCCCAATGATGCGTTTCATCCCCGTGCGCGAAGCCATCCTTGGCAGCGCGATCCTGATCCTGATTATCCTTGTTGCGTCGCGGTTTGCGGGCTTCGTGGCGCCATCCAATCTGGTGAATGTGTTCAACGACACTGCGCCGCTGATCATTCTGGCCTTGGGTCAGATGGTCGTGATCCTGACACGGTGTATCGACCTGTCCGTTGCCGCAAACCTTGCGCTGACAGGAATGGCTGTGGCGATGATCAACGTCGCCATGCCGGGCCTGCCGATCCCCGTGGTCATCGCGATCGCCGTTCTGATGGGCGGCATTATGGGGGCAATCAACGGCGTGCTTGTCTGGAAACTGTCGATCCCGCCGATCGTTGTGACCCTTGGCACCATGACCATCTTTCGCGGCATTATCTTTCTGATTTCCGACGGCAAATGGGTCAACTCCCATGAAATGAGCGCGGCCTTCACAGGCTTCCCCCGCGCGGTCCTTCTGGGTCTGCCTGCCCTGTCATGGATCGCAATTATGACCGTCATCGTCTTTGGCATCATGATGGCGCGCACCCAGTTCGGGCGGTCCATCTTTGCCGTGGGCGGCAACCCCCACGCCGCAGTTTACACAGGCATCAATGTCGGCAAGACGCAGTTCTGGGCCTTCGTGGTTTCGGGCGCGCTGGCGGGCCTGACGGGATACCTCTGGGTCGCACGCTACGCTGTGGCTTATGTCGACATCGCCGGCGGATTCGAACTCGAAGTCGTGGCGGCCTGCGTCATCGGCGGCATTTCCATCGCGGGCGGCATCGGATCTGTCGGGAGCGCCGTGCTGGGCGCGATCTTCCTTGGCGTGGTCAAAAACGCCTTGCCTGTCGTCAACATCTCGCCGTTCTGGCAACTCGCCATTTCCGGCTCTGCCATCTTGATCGCAGTCGCATTCAATGCCCGTTCCGGCCGCACCAAAGGCCGCATCATCCTTAAATCCGCGGAGGCCACCCAATGACCGACGTCACCACCACCCGCCATATCCCCGACCGCCTGAACAGCCGCGCCGTACGGATTTTCAAAAGCTGGGAAGCGCTATTGCTGGCCGTGGCCATCGCAATCTTCGTCGTGAACAGCTTTGCATCCCCCTACTTCCTGAACGCATGGAACCTGAGCGATGCGACGTTCAACTTCACCGAAAAGGCGATGATTGCCTTTGCTATGGCTCTGTTGATCATCTCAGGTGAGATTGACCTCTCCGTCGCGTCGATCATCGCGCTGGCCAGCACCGCAATGGGATTGGCGATGCAGCACGGTGCGGGGACACCGGAGCTTGTCATCATCGGTCTGACCGTCGGCCTTTTGTGCGGGGCATTCAACGGCGTGTTCGTAACCATCCTCGGCCTGCCGTCCATCGTCGTGACCATCGGAACCATGAGCCTGTTTCGCGGAATCAGCTATATCATCCTTGGGGACGGGTCATTCAGCGGCTATCCGTCCGGCTTTTCGTGGTTCGGGCAGGGCTATATCTACTGGGTGTTCACGGTGGAAATGCTGCTGTTCGTGATCATCGCGGTGATCTATGCGGTGCTACTGCACAAAACCAATTTTGGCCGCGCAGTCTATGCCATTGGCAACAATCCGACCGGCGCGCTGTTTAGCGGTATCCGCGTGCAGCGGGTGAAATTCATCCTCTTCCTGCTGACAGGTCTGATGTCCGGTGTCGCTGCTGTCTGTCTGACTTCGCGCCTCGGATCGACCCGCCCCAGCATCGCCACGGGGATGGAGCTTGAGGTGGTGACAATGGTCGTCCTTGGCGGCGTCAACATCCTTGGCGGGTCGGGCACGATACCGGGCGTTGTCATTGCCGCGTTTGTCATGGGCCTTGTGACCTTCGGCCTAGGTCTGCTCAACGTTCCAGGCATCGTGATGTCGATCTTCATCGGCCTGCTCCTGATCGGGGTCATCGCGTTGCCGCGCCTTTGGGCTATGGTCGCCGCGAGGCACAAGGCATGAGCGAACGTTACGTTTTCCGTATGACCCTGAACGACGGGATGGCGAGTGAATACAAGTGTCGCCATGACGCGATCTGGCCGGAACTTGTCGATCTGTTGCACGATGCCGGTGTTAGCGATTATTCGATCCATCTGGACGAAGGCACTAGCCACCTGATCGGTGTGCTGACCCGCACGGACGGGCATCGGATGGACGACCTTCCAAACCATCCGGTCATGCAAAAATGGTGGGCCCACATGGCCGACATCATGGAAACCGCGCCAAACAACGAACCCGTTGCCGTGGCACTGACGCCGCTGTTTCATATGCCATGACCGAACCGCAGCACATCGCCGTCATCGATATCGGCAAAACCAACGCAAAACTCGCGCTTGTCGACCTCGCAACGCTGACCGAGATCGCAGTCGTCACCCGTCCCAATGTCGTTCAGGCGGAGTCGCCTTGGCCACACTATGATGTAGAGGGGCATTGGGCCTTCTTGCTGGGCGCGCTTAGAACCTTTCACCGCGACCACCGCGTTAACGCGATTTCGATCACGACCCACGGTGCCTGTGCTGCGTTGCTGGCGGCCGACGGCTCTCTTGCCGCGCCGATCCTTGATTACGAATATGAATACCCTTCCGATATCGTCACGGCCTATGATGCCTTAAAGCCTGATTTCGCCTTGACTGGATCGCCAAGAATGGTGGGTGGTTTGAACATCGGTGCACAGTTGCATTACCAGTTCACCACCGATCCAACGCTTAGGGATCGTACGGCGCAGATCGTCACTTACCCACAATTCTGGGGGCACCGCCTGACCGGCATTGCCGCGACAGATGTGACGTCGCTGGGCTGTCATACGGACCTTTGGGATCCTCATAAGGGCGCATTTTCTAACCTCGCCGCGGCCCTGGGCGTCCAGGATGAGATGGCAACAGTGCGCCACCCAAGTGATATCCTCGGTCCGATTTTACCGGATATCGCAGAGGCCACAGGACTTGACCCGAATACGCCGGTTTGCGTTGGTATCCACGATTCAAACGCCTCGCTTTACCCACATTTACTTTCCCAGCATGCACCAGCCTGTGTGGTTTCGACCGGAACATGGGTGGTCGCGATGTCGTTGACAGGAAATGATGCGGTGCCGATCCCGCCCCTTGATCCAGCCCGTGACACGCTCATCAACGTTAATGCGCTTGGGCAAGCGGTGCCAAGCGCGCGGTTCATGGGTGGCCGCGAATATGAGGTCATACAAAATGGCCATCCCTATGCGCCAACCCGACAGGACGTCACCACGGTGCTGGAGCGGTCTTTGATGCTTCTCCCATCTGTTGAACACGGCACGGGTCCATTCCAGGGCTGCAAAATGCAATGGCGAGATACGGAGCCGCCAGTAGGATCGGGCCAGCGATCGGTGGCACTGTCTTACTACCTCGCCTTAATGACAGGGACATGTCTGGACTTAATTGAGGGCACGGGCCCCACGATTGTTGAAGGCCCTTTCGCGCACAATGCAGAATTCATCGCGATGCTGAAGGCAGTCACTCACCGGCCCGTCTTCACAAGTGAAGCGGTGACGGGAACAAGTATTGGCGCAGCCTTGCTCTTCAATCACCATGAGAAATTGCCGAACGCTTCCTCCGCGGAAAACCCTCACGTTGGCGAGGATTTACTGAATTACGTTGATCGTTGGAGAACGTTGGTGCAAACTGGTCGTTGACGTCCAATCAGGACATGCGGGTACGGATCTACTGCGATGTCTTCGAAAAGTGCATTCGCGGTTCGCGTTGTTGAAATGCCGACTTCGCCGACCGAGGAAATTGCTTGGGAACGCAAAGAAGCCGGACGTTGGCCATGTCACTGTTATTGTCGGCTTCGTCCCGCATTTCGTAAATTCGACGCCTGATCTGTGCTGAGACATCCACAAATGGTTGGTTGAACCGCTGCGCTGCAGCACGAACTTTTTCGCTCATGCCGCATTTTTCACGCTGCGAGCACACGCAGCACAAAATCACAATGACCGGCTCGGGCTCAGTCCTGCCTACCGCTGCGGGAACCATGAAGGCCTGGTCTTGATTGGCGAACGGCAATAGCCGCACGCCAACTACGTTCAGATGTCGATCCGTTCAGCAATGCTTAGCGCATCTTTCAGCTCAACGCCCAGATAACGCACTGTGCTATCGACCTTCGTATGGCCTAACAAAAGTTGTACGGGGCGGAGGTTCCCCGTCTTGCGGTAAATCTCCGCAGCTTTGGTTCGGCGCATCTAGTGTGTTCCGTATCCGCTGGGTTCCAGGCCAATAGCTGTACCCAATCAAGAACAAGTCGACCATATTGACGTGTTGAGATATGCGGGCGGTCGTGGAAACGGCTCGGAAACATGAACCGACACCCAATCGTCTCAGGAGATCGCACCCACACTATGACGGTATCTCTTGTGTTTTCAGTGAGTTCGAACTGAACGGGTTTCTTGGTTTTACTCAGGGCTATTGAAACGCATTCGCGAACGCGGTCATCTTTGACCAAATCTGCCACGGCGAGTTTGACCAGATCACAGCCGCGCAGTTTGCTATCAATCGCAACGTTAAATAGCGCAAGGTCACGAAGATAACCCGAAAGTTCAAGCCGCGCCCGGATGGCCCACACTTGTCTAGGAAGAAGGGGACCTTTCTGGCCGATGATCCGGCCCTTGTTCCAGGCTTTGTGTTTTGGGGTAACTGCGGGAAGTTGGACTCTTGGCATAATATGCCCTCCAATCTTCCCTCCAAACCCAGACATCAGCACCGCGCTGACAAAGAGAGCACAGCATCAAGCTGAATGGCCGTTATCCGAAGCTGTCGGAACCCTGTTTCTCTGCCAGTGCATTCGTCCGCACAGAGCCCATGTTGACAAATTGCTGCGTAGCAGCAAAGTTCACTTGCTATTATCAAAGATCGAAAGTTGAGACATGGGAAATTCTGCCAACCGAACTTTTGGTGTAGTAGGGCTCGGCAACTTTGGCAGTACCGTCGCAAGAGAGTTGCAGCGGTTCGGCAATCACGTCATCGGAGTCGATATATCCGATGCACGCGTTATGACCCTTGCCGATACGCTCTCACAGGCCATGATCGTGGATGCTCGCGATGATGCGGCTTTGCGAGAAGCCGGCTTCGGTGATTGTGATGTAGCCGTTGTTGCCATGGGCGACGATCTGGAGGCTAGCATCCTTGCGGCGATCAACCTCAAACTTGTTGGGGTTCCGGTTGTTTGGGCCAAAGCCACGACCAAGACGCATCACAGAATTCTGAGTAAACTTGGTGTCGATAGGGTCATTCATCCTGAAGTGGAGGTCGGTCAACACATCGCGCAGGTTTTGCATAACCCGCTGGTGCGTGACTATGTCAGCCTGGGCAATGGCTACCACGTTGTAAATTTTCGTATCCCTAAAAGCCTTCAAGGCAAGAGCCTGAAAGACCTGCCACATGGCGATAAATTCAATCTGCGTTGCATCGGGGTCATGCGCGGAACCGAATACGTTGGGCAAGATGCGACAGGATGCCAACTGGAGCGGGACGACCTTCTGCTATTGCTCGGCCAACGAAAAGATCTGCGCAACTTCGCAGCCAGCCTGTAGCCATGGCATTCCGGCCCGCGAAACTGGTGAAACGGTTCGTGACCTTGCGCATTCCGCCCCCCGCGGTTCTGGTGCTCTTCTACCTCGCCTTCATCATCGTGGGTGCCCTCCTGCTCTGGCTGCCGATCTCGCATCACGGGGACATCGGACTGGGCGAAGCACTGTTTACATCGACCTCTGCCGTGACCGTGACAGGGCTTGTGCTTGCTGATACGGGAGCTGTTTTTACGGGCTTTGGGCAAGGTGTCATTGCCGCGCTTATTCAACTCGGCGGGTTGGGCTTGATGACCTTTGCGGTGCTCTTGCTTGGGGCGCTCGGCATTCCGGTAGGTATGCCACAACGCCTGATCCTGCGCGAAGACCTGAATCAGACATCGCTGTCAAACCTAACCTATCTT
Organism: Sulfitobacter geojensis; assembly: GCF_000622325.1. NCBI lineage: Bacteria > Pseudomonadati > Pseudomonadota > Alphaproteobacteria > Rhodobacterales > Roseobacteraceae > Sulfitobacter > Sulfitobacter geojensis. The sequence goes on along the minus strand of NZ_JASE01000002.1, from coordinate 151,005 downwards.
GCGCGCATCATCTTTATCATCGCCTTGGTTTGCGAAGCGATCGGGGCCGCCCTGCTGGCCTTCGTCTTTGTTCCTGAGTTCGGCTGGCATGGCGTATGGCAGGCGATTTTCCATTCTATTTCGGCCTTCAATAACGCGGGCTTTGCGCTTCATCCCGACAGTCTTTCTCAATGGATAGGCAACCCGATCGTCAACATTGTGATCCCAGCCATCTTCATTCTGGGAGGGCTCGGGTTTATTGTCGTGGGGGATATCTATCAGAAACGCCAATGGCGCAAACTCACACTGCATTCCAAACTGATGCTGCTCGGAACCGGCATTCTGATTGCCTGGGGAAGCGTCATGTTCGGCCTTCTCGAATGGACGAACCCCAACACCTTAGGCCCGTTGAGCACTGGCGACAAATTATGGGCAAGTTGGTTTCAGGGTGTCACGCCGCGCACGGCCGGGTTCAATACGATCGACACCGGCGGAATGCATGACAGCACGACCATGTTGACGATGACACTCATGTTGGTTGGCGGTGGCAGCACCTCGACCGCAGGAGGGATCAAAGTGACGACACTCTGCGTGTTGTTGCTCGCCACGGTTGCTTTCTTTAGGCGTCAAACCACATTACACGCCTTTGGGCGATCTTTGGGAGTCGACGAAGTCATGAAGGTCCTCGCTCTCACGACCATTTCCATGCTTCTGGTTCTAACGGGCATTTTTGTGACCTCGATCAATCACGACGGCGAATTCATCGACCTCGCGTTTGAAGTCACATCGGCATTCGGCACAGTGGGCCTGTCGCGCGGGACGACCGGAGAGCTTGATGGCATCGGCAGGGCCATCATTATGGCTATGATGTTCATCGGTCGGGTTGGCCCTCTGGCTATCGGGTTTTTCCTCGCGACCCGCAGTGCGCCGAGGGTAAAATACCCCGCAGGGCAAATATATCTTGGGTAGCCAAAGTGATCTATTAGGCAACCGCCGCTTAGCTGGTGAGATGAATGGATTTAAGGGCCGCTTCGTCCACGACATGTAAGTTCGCCGCTTGATCCATGCTGCCACCTGCACGAATGGCCGGTTGTTCTGCTGCGCGACAGCATGAAGTTTTTCGCTCATGCCGCATTTCTCCCGCTGCGAGCGCACGCAGCATAAAAACAAAATGGCCGGGTCGGGCTCATCCGACACATTTGCCGCGCTGGTGAAGAGCGGCTGGTTCGGGAGACTTTGCCGTTCGCTGCACCGCGTATGAACTGGAAAACTGCGGACAAAGTGGACATTAAGTTATCAGCCTTTGCTGATGCAGCATTCACTCGGATGCCCAGCAAGTTCTTGGTGCTGTGCAGCCTATGTCGCCGAACCGATCATTCAAAGCCACCGCGAGCCCCTGCTTTAAAACCGCTTTTTCGCTGTAGCGAGGACCCACAATAAGATCGTGGATTGCCTCTATCCAGCTCCTCGCTTTAACCATGAGGATTACCTAGCGACAGGCCGTATCGCTATTTCGACACCGAGAACGGTTGTCCCAGCCAAGTCGCCCGCGGCGGTTCCGGTCCACGCAACCAAAACGCCCGCCGCTGATCGCGTCATCCTTGGAAATCCTACCGACTCTCGCCCACGATTGATACGGAGTGCTTGTGGCGAAGTACACCCGCTCTCCGGCGACACCTGACACATGACGATTGCTTCACCGCCATTCGCATACTCCAACCAAAGAGCAAGTGCTTTGCCGTCACCCATCTGCAAGACATCTACGCGACCTGCGGGTGTGCCGAGATCGAGTTGCAACGGGTCCTCAAACGATGCGCCCCCATCCCTGGAAAACGCAATTCGAGCCTTTGCCTCGCCATTGGCACCGGTGAACCACACAACTACCGCGTTCGTTCCCAACGCATCGATGGCAGGTCCGTTGACAGGGCATCCTGAGATTTCCCAGCCGTCAGCGTAGATTGTTTCGGGGTCGGTCCATTCTTCTTCGACCAACCTGACAACCGAAATATCGCGAATTTCTTCGACTGTTCGGTCCCTGTAGACCGCGATGATACTACCTGCTTCGTTGCGGACAGCCGATGTTTGACAGCACGTACAAGCGCGTGGGTCGAGCAAGCTTTCCGGTCCCATTGAACCGTCCGGCGCAATGTGACGTGCGCGGACCTGCATGGCATTCTCATAACTGTCGTCAGTGGCTTGAATATCGTATGCACGTCCATCCAGCCAAAGGGCTGTCAGACCCCCGCTGTCATCCGGGACAAGTGATACGAAGCCATGCTCGCGCTGTGACCGATCATCGTGAGGAATGAGCGGTGCTGTCCAGTTCCGGCCCTCATCGAAGGAGAAAGCGATCTTTACGTCGTATTGATAGCTGTCTGGACCATTCAATTCCAACCAATGCGCTGCAAGCGTCCCATCGCTAAGCCCAACGACGGACGGAAAGTCGGCCCAGTTTACAAACAGTGTCTCAGATTGATGAATTGTGCGCGCCTCCGTCCAAGACGTGCCATCGAACAGGGCCATCCGAACGGCGTTGTTACCTTCGGTCCAACTCATCACGATCCGACCATCGGGCAGTGTTGAAAGCGAGGGTTCACGTGCGTGATCCCCAACCGGTGCAACCAGTGGTGTGACTGCAAACACAGGGGCATCTTCAGCCGTTACAAAGGGTGCACCGAGCAGAAAAAGAGCTGTGCATGCGAACAAAAATCTAATCGGCCTCAACCTCCGGTCCAACCGAAACGAGATAAGCCCAGACTGCCTTGGCATCCGTTTCTTTCTTCAATTTGAATGACATGCCAGATTTCGCCTTGCTGTCGTTCAGAAAAGTCGCGAGGAACTTCTTTGGATCTGCGATATAGGCTACGAAATCGCTCTCGTTCCAGACCAAGCCATTCTCGCCCGCTTCACGAATAGAGTCCCGAAATTTATTCCCAAACATTTCTTCGGTCCCTGCTGTTCGGTTGTACACACCATAAAGATTTGGCCCAACCGCGCCACCCTTTCGGATAACTTCACCATCCGTCTTGACGATTGAGTGGCAGGCCTTGCACTTGTTGAATACCTTGTCTCCGGCCGATGCGTCGCCGGTGGCATGTCCATCGGCGAGAACACTTGTTCCAGACAATGCCAGTGCTAACGCTGCGATAAATTTAGGTTTCATTCGTTTCTCTCTCCGTTGATGACAGTTACTATCTACTGAATGGCTGTTTTGCTTTTGCCTCAGGTCGACAGGTCACTCAGTTAATTCCGTTTTCCCTTTGAAGAGCCCGTATATATGCCGCGATATGCAATACTTCTGCGCGTGTTACGCCCTCGACGGGTGGCATATTGCCGAACTTCCAATGATGCGCCCGAACGCCATTCTGCGCTGCAAGGACAAACGCCATATCACCATGGTGGCCCGGCTCATAAATCTTGTGCACGAGCGGTGGAGCAACGCCGTCCTGACCCTGTCCATTTACGCCGTGGCAGGCCGCGCAGGCCGCATCATAGGCACGCTTGCCGATTTGCTCTTGCTCGGTGAAACTTGGGGGCAGCCTGACAGTTGCAAGCGCACCTGCGGGAAGTGCCATGCTTTCATCCGTTCGGGTGCCTGTATGCGACCGGGTCGGTTGCATGACGTACCATACCGCCGCAGCAACGGCGATCAGAGCAAAAAATATTGCTGCCCATTTCATTCTAACAAACTCCCTCATGATGTTGCGATGGCCCCATGTCCCTGGAAGGGCAAACCTGGTTTCCCTAGCGTGGCTCGCTCGAATTGACTGACGTCTTCCAGTACGCTGTCAACTAATCGGCCTTTTTCTGACTGCTGGTTCGGTTTGGAAAAAAAGCCAGTGATCTCCTGATACCGGATCCGTGTATCTTCCAAAGTCTGGTAGTAGCGGAAAAGCTCCTTCAACGGCGCAGAGAAGTCCTTGTGCGCCGCAAGTACAGCCACCAGCGCGCCAAGTGTGATCCGACCCTCAATGACGAAATATCCACCCAGAGAGTAGAACAGGAACGGCGTCAGTGCGGTCAGAAAATTGTTGAGCGCCTTGATGAAGAATTTCAGGCGGAAGATTTTTCTGCGCACGTGCTCAAGCTCTCTAAATCTTGCGCCCGCAGGCAACAGCCCCGTTGGGCTTTCTTGCCGTTCATGCAATTGATTGCTTAGCTGTCTGCCGAGCAGCCGGACCTCCTTGATCCTTGTGCGAGAGAGGGCGTTGACCTTCCGCTGCAGCTTGGGAAGCAGCACGAGTTGAATTGGCAGCACAGTCAGTGCAGCCGCACCCAATACAGGGTCTTGAACGAACATGAACAACAGGATCGTCAGAAGTGTACCGCCTTGGAGTATAGGCAGAGTCAGCACATCGGCCGCGAAGCCGCCCACGGGTTCGACCTCTTGTGCGAGGATCGGGACGATTTCACTTTTGTCGGATGAATGCGGGTCGCTGCGCCATTGCCGATACACCAGTAACCGGAAACGCCTTAGAAAACGCTCTGCCACATACCCTTTAAAGACGTTGAGACCATATTTGTTGAGCCCATTCAAAAGAATAGCCAGCAGATAAAGGCCGCAAAGAAGCATTAAGAAAACGAGCTGATCAACGTTCTGTCCCAGAACGACAACGGGGAAACGATCAGAATCCAGTGCGTTGTTCACAATCTGTTTTGGCAATTCTAGAGTCAGATAGAGAATTGGCATTGCAATGAGGCTAAGCATGATCATAAGTGCCTGCTGCTTTTTGGAGTAACGCAGGACGGAGCTGAAGAGGCTACTATCGAGCCCCCGTATGGGCTCAGGATGAACCTTGGTCGGGCGTCGGCGTCTCCAGAGCTTCGGAATACCGCGTAGTGCAAAGTAGGTGCCAACGGCGATCAGAAGCGCCGGAGCCAAGACAAGGATGAGATGGATAAACGGATGAACCCAGTCTGGAGTGGCATCGTTGTAATCGTAGCCAAAACCAGCAGCCACCTCGTGGACCAGCACATGATATCTATCCTTGAACGACACCGGAATTCTTCAGCCTTCTGACTTGGGAGCAAGGTGATCGTGCACCATGATCACACCCCACATGCCCGCTTCGCGATGTCCGGGGAGAAGGCAGACAAATTCCAGATTCAAAATGTCTGTGAATTCCCATATTAGTTCGGCGCTTTGTCCGCTTTGTACCGTTACCGCGTTTGGATCGTCATGGCGCATGTCAGGATGGTCACGCATCCATTGCTTATGCTCTGCAACTTCGCTGAACGAGCCTAGGAAAAACTCGTGATCCAAGGCACCCAAATTGCTGATCACAAACCGGACAATTGATCCGCTTTCAATGTGTATGGCGTCCGGCTCAAAGAGCATGTAGCCGCTAGTAGTTTCCTTTATGGTTATCTCAACCGTTCTGTCGAACAAGGAGCCATCACTGGGTTTCCCAATTGGTTCATGGCCCGGCAGTTCGAATGCTCGCGCATGAGGCTCTCGGCCTTTGCCATTGGCGGCGTCCACCGAAGTCACTGGGAACGTCAGCGACACGACAAAAGCACAGGTTCTGATGAACGTCTTCATGATCAATTCCTCCGCATTTCTTGGTTTTCTGGAATTGGTTTGCTTGCTCAGACCAAGCGTCGAAGCGAAAGGGGCCAGGGCGTATGCCCCGGCCCCATGTGCTCTGTACTCACTTCATCTGTGTGACGGTCAGCTTGCCTTTGAGCCGTTCAGCGACGAACTCGATGTCCTGGCCTTCGGACATATTGGCGATTGTCGCCTCGTCCGCGCGGAAGACCATGGTCATGGCTGGCATGTCGAGGTTAACGAGAGGGCCGTGGATGATCGTGACCTTGCCGGCCTTTGCGTCGATTTTCTTGATCTTACCCGTCGTGAACTCGACATCTGCTTGTGCCATCTGTTCACCGACTGTGATCGGGCCGTGCATGCCAGATTCGTAGTGGCCGGGGATCAGGCAGGCAAACTCGAACGTGCCTTCATTTGCAAACTTCCAAATGACCTCACCTGTGCCACCCTCATCAAGGCGCACTGAGTTTGGGTCGTCGTGTTCCATGTCCATCTTGGCCATGGCTTCCTTGTGTTCGGCATTGCCTTCGATGGTGTCGATGACGAATTCGTGCTCCAACTCCCCCTTGTTCATAACGTTAAAGCGGATGGTTTCGCCCTTCGCGATCTCAAGTGACGCGGGTTCGAAAATCATGTCACCATCGTCGGTTTCTCGCATGGTGACATCAATTGTGCGGTCCACCTTGGCAGGATCACCCGGCATGCCGATCATCATTTCCGCGTGTTTGTCTGCATGATCGTCGTCATGTCCACCGTCATGTGTGCCTGCGGCGAATGCCGGGGCGGAAAGAGTGACTGCCAGTGCGGATGTCAAAAGTAGGTTTTTCATTGTTTTTCCTGTAGTTGGAGTTGATTTCAGTCTCGCAGGGCCGATCAGCCCTTCGACGTTGGTTTTGGTGTCAGCAGTGTCTTGGGACTGTGGTTTGAGGCAAACTCGGGCAATTCACCGGTCCACTCGTAAGCCTGCTCGCCCGGAGGGTTCTCGTACCAGCCGGGATCGGAGTAATCGTCCGCATCGATGCCGTCCCGCACCTTCACGACCGAAAACATGCCGCCCATTTCAATCGGTCCATGTGGACCCCACCCTGTCATCATCGGGATGGTGTTGTCGGGCAACGGCATTTCCATCACACCCATATCCGCCATGCCTGCCGTGCCCATAGGCATGTATTCCGGCTGGAACTGGCGGATTGTCCGGGTGAGAGGTTTCTTGTTCACACCGATGAATGTGGGCACGTCATGCCCCATCGCGTTCATGGTATGGTGTGATTTGTGGCAATGGATCGCCCAGTCACCCAGATGGTCGGCAACGAACTCGTAGGCGCGCATGGCGCCGACAGGAATGTCGATGCTGACCTCGGGCCATTGCGCTTCGGGCGGCACCCAACCGCCGTCAGTACAAGTCACCTTGAAGTCATAGCCGTGCATGTGGATCGGGTGGTTTGTCATCGTCAGATTGCCGACCCGCACGCGCACTTTGTCACCCTTGTTCACGACCAAAGGGTCGATGTCGGGGAAGATCCGGCTGTTCCAGGTCCACAGATTGAAGTCCGTCATCGTCATGATGCGCGGCACGTATGTCCCGGGATCGATGTCGAAGGCGTTCAACATAATCAGAAAGTCGCGATCAACCGGCATGAAAGTCGGATCCTTGGGATGGATGACGAACATCCCCATCATCCCCATCGCCATCTGCACCATCTCATCCGCGTGGGGGTGGTACATGAACGTGCCGGACTTGATCAGGTCGAATTCGTAGACGAAGGTCTTGCCAGGCGGGATACCGGGGTGCGACAGGCCGCCGACACCATCCATGCCGGAAGGAAGGATCAGGCCGTGCCAATGCACCGAAGTATGCTCCGGCAGCTTGTTGGTGACATAGATGCGAACCCGATCGCCTTCGACGGCTTCGATGGTCGGACCTGTGGACTGGCCGTTGTAGCCCCACAAATGCGCGATCATGCCATCAGCCAGTTCACGCTCCACCGGTTCGGCGACAAGGTGGAATTCCTTGACCCCGTTGTTCATCCGGTGTGGCAGCGTCCACCCATTGAGCGTGACGACTGGGTTGTAGTCCGGCCCTGAATTGGGTCGCGCTGTATAGGCCGTTTGCGCGCTCTCCATCTGGGTCGCCTCGGGCAAACCCATGTTCGTGGTCTTACCCCAGGCTTGCGAAGAAACCATGGCCGCACCCGCGGCACCGGCTCCAAGTAATTGACGTCTATTCAACATATCAGTTCCTTTCAGTGTCCTGCGCCGCCACCAGCGGCAAGTGTTGCGCCTTCACCACCAGCACCACCGCTGCCTGCACCGCCGCCGTAAATGGCTGCGGTCAGATCGGCTTGAGCCATGTAAAATTCGCGCTTTGCATTGGCTGCTTCCAGCGATGCGCCAAGTTTTTCGCGCACGTCCGTCAGCAGTTCGAAGGTGTTGGTGATCATGCCGTTGTAGGACAGCAACCCTTCCTCCTCGACGGTCTGGCGCAATGGAACCAGAACGTCTCGGTAGTGTCGCGCGATCTTGTATGAAGCGTGATAGGCGGTTTCAGCGCCCCTCGCTTCTGACCGAACGTTGACCGCCTTTTCGGCAAGGACGTTTGCAGCTTGCAAATAAGCGAGTTCGGCCTTGCGCATCCGGGCCTTACCCGTGTCGTAAATCGGGATCGCAAATTCGAGTTCGACCTGCGGGGTGGTCTCAGTTTCCGTTTCACCGTCCTCTGCTTCACGTTCGGTCTCGAACCCCGCGATGATTTCAAGATCAGTGACCAAGCGCGTTTGGTCTGTCAGACCGAAAGCTGCTGCTTGCGCCTCAAGCCCCAGCTTTGCGACCCTCAAGTCCAGACGATTTCGAAGCGCTCGTCCTTCAATATTGGTCACGCGACCTACAGAGCGCGGCAATGCTGGAAGCGCATCGGGTACGAAATAGTTAACCTCAGTCCCCCATAGACCCATGAGTTTTGTAAGGTCTTCTTTCGCCCTGATGGCGTTGAGACGGGCCTGTGCAAGCTGCCCGGCCAGCTCAGCATTGAACGCATGCTCACGAGCTTGCCCCGCTTTGTTGAGCGCTCCTGTTTCTCCCAACTTTCGAGCGAGTTCCGAACCTGCGTCAGATGTGGCTTTTGCCCTCTTGAGATAGCTGACAGCTTCGAAAGCGGCGACAGCATTGATCCATGCTTGTCGCGTTTCATTTGCCAACGTCAAAGTATCATTTACGGCTGTCAGCTGTGCTGCACGGAAATTGACATCCGCCAAGGCAACCCGTTGTCTGCGCGTCTTGGCATCCAAAATATTCGTTGCAATCATGCCTTCGATTGCCCGGTAGACACCAAGTTCTGCGGCTCCGATGCCTAGTACACCAATCGAAACTACCGGGTTTTCCGGCGTTGATTGCTGCCATGCTTCAGCGGCAGAAAGCCCAACATTTGCGTAGGAGGCTTGTAGCCCCTTATTGTTGAGCAACGCGACCTGAACCGCCGTATCGGCCGAAATGGTTTTTCGATGAACCATGCCGTGAACTTGCTTTTTCAAAGCAACGTTCTCTGCTTGGGTCTGAGCGAATGCAGTGCGTTTTCCGATCGCGGCTGACGTCTGACCCGCCACATTGGCAAAGCCAGCTTTCGGTTCAGTGTAAATACCTGGAATCGCAGTCGCACAGGCTCCCAATAGAAGGGGAAAGCCAACGGCCATTGGAATCTTCAATACGCGCATCAGTTGCCCTCCGATTGCTCTTGATTGACAGACCGCCAATCGCGCGGGCCGGTAGGGCCGCGGTATGTATAGCCAGCGAAGGGGTTCTGATAGCTGACGGGGGATGCAATCGCCGTGTTCGTAACGGCTTGCTGAGCGGTGATATCGGGGAGAGGCGTAGGTTCGGACGCGCACGCGCCCAATCCGAGGGCCGAAGCCCCTAGCAAAAGTTGGATTTTCATGAATTTTACCTGACTGATGAACTTCGGGCTCGCGCATGCTTAGGCGCGAAACGAAGACCCTCAAGGGGCCTTAAATCAGATCAGGAATTGGGGAGGGCGCAGAAAGCCGGAGGGCTTAATCGAGTCGCTCTGCGCATACAGCGTCAGATATTTTTCACCAGTCGGTTGGATTGCCGCATCACCAGTGGTTTCGTCCAGCACGACCGAAAAGCAAATGCCGCTGCAACATTGACCAGTCGATTCATCGTCACTGGTTGACGCTGAAGTTGAGCCGCAACTGGCGTGCTTTGCATGTGAGGAAGCATCGTTGATTGACCCGCCGCTTGCATCATGGTCATGGTGAGAGGTCGAAGCGTGTTGGTCACCGTGCATACCGGCACCCGCATGTGACGCCGAAGGAGGCGCAAACACCAGAGTCAACACAAGTACGAGGCACGTGAGTGCCTTGTACAATGTAGAAATGGGGAGGCCTCGATACATAGGGGGGGTATCCAACATAGGGAACCGTTTGTCAATACAGCCAGAAATTCGGTTGCCACTATGTGTCAGTGGTTTGCTGTCCATAGATAGGGATTTTAGAAACGTGTGCTTGAAACGCATCCTCTCCCATCGTGCACTACGAACTCTAACCTTCATCCGGTCATTGCGAAACCATCGCCAGCCAGCTGTGACCTTCACTTCTAGTTTGTCTCCGCTCCCATCAACCTGCGATCTGGATCAGCATGACAATGGCCATGCCCATCATCATCAGGTTTTCGGTCAGGCTTACGAAACCAAGGGGGACATTTGAGTTGCCGCCGACGCAGGCGCACTTAAGCTCCCGTTTGTCGATATATACGGCCTTGAACACGCTGATCGCGCCCACCGTGGCGATAAAGAGCGCTGCAGGAGCAGCAAGTGGGGTCAGCAACATGCCTGTCATCAGAATGCCTGCGCCCGTCTCTACCCAAGGGTAGACATATGCATATGGCACCCATTTGCGTGCCAGCAGGTCGTAGTTGAGGAACATCGTCGTGAAGCTCTCAATATCGCGGAGCTTTTGCATCCCCAACAGGATCATCGAGACGGAAATAAACCACCCGAGCGTCTGCCATGTAATCGCGCCCAGGAACCCGATGGAGAGTGCAAGCGCCGTCGCGGCGGCAACGGCGAAGAGATATATCACAGGTTTGTAGGTCGTCGCATCCGGATCGTAGTCGGTGAGCTTTTGGCGCAAGGCATCATAGCCACCGACGCGGGCGCCTTCGATCCACACCTGTGGCGTAGTGGGAACGTCATATTCTTCTTTGAACGCATCAACTTCGGGCCGCTCGCGGAACAGCCGGTCATCGACCTTGAATCCCTTGCTATCCAGAAGCCAACGCGCCTTCTGTCCTGCCGGACAAAGATGGTTCGGTAGGGCCATGCGGTAGAGAACGGCGGTTTTTCCGATGGCGGCGGTGGCGGGATCGGTCGTCACATCGGCTACGTCGCGAGTGTCTTTGGGCATGATGCGCTCCTTTGTATCAGGGTTTGTTTCGGGGTGTGCCGGGGGCCGCATCCCCGTTGGCTTCGATGTCCGCGATGTATCGCTGCATTTCCGCGATTTCGCCGCGCTGCGCTTCGATGATCGCATCAGCCAGTTCACGTACGCGCGGATCGGAAATATTCGCCCGTTCACTGGTCAGAATCGCAATGGAATGGTGCGGGATCATCGCTTTCATCCAAGTGATATCGCCTACTGTGTCTTGGGACCGGACAAGGTAAACTCCGGCGGCAAAAGCAAGGGCTGCACCGACGAAGATCGCGATGTTGGTTTTCCCGTTGGAATACATGCCCAGCATGAAGGCGAGCATGATGATCGCCATCATCCCGCCCATGTAGAGCGCCATCCACATTCGCGTTTGCGAGAAGAAGACGTGGTCTAGCGCGTAAGTATTGAGATACATCAGCCCATACATCACGACTGTCGAAGTGCCGATCATGGCGAAGAACCGGACATATCCGCCACCTTTGCCGGTATGGCTATCGTGGTGCGCGCCGTGAGAATCCATTGTAGTGTTATCCTTATGTGCCATTTTCTGTCTCTCTTATATACCCATATGGGGTATATAACTAGAATGTCAGCTACTGGTTCCAAAAAAGCAAGGAGCGCCGTCGGATGAAGGCCAACAAAGATAAGACGCTTGACCGCCTGTCGCGGCTCGAAGGACAGGTGCGCGGTGTCGCTAAGATGGTTGAGAGCGATCGTTACTGCATGGACATTCTCGCGCAGACAGCCGCGATCCGGTCCGCCGTGCTGGGGGTCGAGAAGCTGATCCTCGAACACCACGCGCAGCATTGCGTCTCTTCCGCCATCGAGAGTGGCGACCCCGAGGAACAGCGGGCTAAGTTCGACGAGTTGATCGGGCTTTTGCAGAAAGCGTCCCGATAGGGTTTATCAATCGAGCGCTTTCCTGCGCCAGAGCATCGTGGCAAGCGCCAACGCCAGCACCACGTCGATCCCGAGACAGAACGGTCCCCACCATCCTGGCGCGGGGTTTGCGATCATCGATTCGGCAACCACGTCGAAAATTCCATGCGCAAGCAGCGCGGCGGCCAGTAACCACGACGAGGTACGTGCGCCGATGATCGCCAGTGCTGAGAATCCGGCCGCAAAGCCCGTATGAGCGACGATTTCCAGAGTGTCGCCGGATTGGATTGCGAAGACTACGTAGAACGACGCGATTGCGACTATTGTGGTGGCCCAGGTCCCGCGTTGGCGCATGACGCCACCGACAGCCATAAGTGCCACAGTGATAACGCCAAGTCCGGTCCCGGCCAGAAGCGGCACCCAGAACATCATCCGGGATGATCCTGCTCCATTTCGTCGTGCCGTTCGCGGATTTCCTGCGGCCAAGTCGACTTGATGTAACTGAGGACGGCGATGATCTCGTCGTCCGTTAGAACGCCATCATAGATGGGCATGTCTGATGCGTATTCAGGATCACCGATCAGAGCGCCCGTCCCATATTTTGTGAGACGGAACAGAGTGTCGCCGTCATGGTGCCACGTATGTCCGGTGTTATCGTGAGGTGGTGCCGGGAGCCGCCCATCCGAGCCAGGCGAGCGCCAGTTCGACTGGCCTTCAAGGTTGGCCCCGTGACAGGATGCACAGTTCGAGGCGTACACTGCCTCACCCGCTGCCACGATCCTAAGGTCGGTGTCCTTTAGGATGATGCGGTCTTCAGCGGCCATGCTCATTACAGCTACGAACAGGGCAGACGCCAGAAGCATGCCGACGCAGCCTGCGATTACGAGGGACTTTTTCACAGACCCACCTGACGTGCAAAGTATGCTGCAGAAAAGATTTCTGAGGGTGCAGGACAGCGTTGTATGCAGTCAGTCCTGTCACTGCCCACTTACAGGTCTCCGGCCACAGCTGAAATCAAAGCGACCCAAGTCAGGGGCATTAAGCAAAGGATGAACGATACGACCATGAGATATACCTATATGGGGTATATGGTGCATTGCAAGCTTATGGGGCGCTACAACCTGTCGCGGTACCTCAGTGCGCGTGCACATCGTTGCCGCGTGCCATCATCAGGTGATGTTCGCGGTGATGATCCTGGCTTGCCATCAACCCGAAGAAACCCAGCCCCTTGATTCTAGCGACAACAGCAGGATCGTCACTGGTGACACGCAGCTCCATCCCGTTTTCCAAAACCGAGACTTCTACTGCCCAACGATCATCCCGCGCGAGCTGTGCGGCGTGGGCCGGAACCATCCGGCGGAGCGTGGCGAGCGTTTCAATATCTCCTGTTGCCAGCGCAGAAAGTCCATCCGACAATTCAGTTTCTAAGACGACCGTGTCAGAGATCAGCCGATCCATATCCACCAGATGCGCTCGCAGGCCCGTCAGATCGACCTGTGACCAGTCCGTTTCGGGATCGGCCTCCAGAAAGCGCACAACTTCAGACAGGGCTGCGAAAGCACCTTGACCTGGTTCAGTCAATCCAAAGGCGTCCGCCGGTTTATCCTGACCATGTGTCGCATGATCCATGCCGTCACCGTGATTGGACTGCATCGTTTGCGCTAGGGCGATGGCCGAACCACCGACAATACCCAAGACGGCCAAGACAATCTTCAATTGCATTTTCAATCCTCGCATATATTTCAATGCACCCTATCGAATGTGCTTGGAAGCCCGTATGATTTCTATCATGTCTGATTGGCAAAGCATATTTGACGACGCGCCATTTCGCTCCCTTCAGCAAGGGGAATTTTTGTTCCGGCGGGAAGATTGCATCAGGTCAATGTATCTTGTCCGTACAGGCGCGGTCGCGCTGGAACGACCATTGGAAGATGGAACTACTCTGACCCTACACGTTGCTACGGCTGGCACTGCATTAGCCGAGGCGTCCCTGTTTGCTGAAACCTACCACTGCGACGCGATAGCGCTCTCGCCTTCCCAGATTGCAACCATGCCACGTGCAAATTTTCTGTCTGCATTGCGCGATCGACCAGATGCGGCTCTGAGCCTGATCAAAACCCATGCCCGAGAGGTTCAGGCACAGAGGGGGCGCATCGAAATACTGCGCCTGCGCCGCGTATCCGACCGACTGGATGCTTGGCTGGACGTGCATGGGAAACCGGAGAAAGGCGAATGGATCAGAGTCGCTGACCAGATCGGTGTGTCACCACCGGCCCTATATCGTGAACTGGCCCTACGAAGGCGATTACTCAAAGAGGCGTGAAATTTTTCGAAAGCAGTTATTCACTGCACGATCGCGGATTAATTGTATGGGCTCCGGGCTACTATTTGGCGGCGTCGAGATGCATGAGCACTATGCGATGGTGAGCGGCAAAGTGTGACTGAAGTTTGGATAACCCCGGCTACCCGTTAACCCGCTTGTTCTAATGTTTCAGGCGGAGCGGGTTTTCTGGAATGGAGAGTGACAGCACAGTCCGCATCTTAACCACCTAATCGTCGGTTTCTGCCGCGCTGAACATTAATGGCAGATTTTCATACGGCATGGCGGCAAAGGAAATTGTGCTACCGCGGCAAGTTGCATGCCACGAACGCACGCAGCAAGAAACCGCAAGGACCGGGTTGGGCTCCTTCGAGACCTTCGCTGCCATCTTCTCCAATGACCGGTACGCTCGCAGACCCTTTCTATCAATATGAACTGGCGGCTGCCTGAGAAGCCTATCCATTGTCACTTTTTCGAATCCGCATGAGCGCATCGAAGTCGATTTCTTGCTTCTGTTCGTCACTTATATCCGGCCGGGTTTCCGAAACCGGCTGGGGTCCGTAGACGTCCCACATCACCGCATGTGAGCCTGTACTCCAGCGATAAACCCAACCAACAACACTGCACCCATCGGTCCCAATCAGATTGGCGATCGCGACGCCCTCACCCTTATCTTCGTTCACTGTTTATTGACTTCCTGCACTGTGGCGCTGCGAATTGCGGCGTGGGGTTGCAGAGCGTTCAATACGACCGCGCGCCGGGCTTCGTTGATGTTGGCTAACTGGACCGCGATGAGGGAATGATCATCAGTACGGGAAAATGAGTTCCTGTGTTCTCAACAATTTATTGGCTTCAAATCCTGTGGTCGGGCTCCATGGCGGCTTCAACGATCGCCAGAAGCTGGAACGGATCAAAGCCGATGGCACGCGCCAAAACGACCAGTTCGACAACGTCGACCCGGCGCTGACCGCTTTCAAGACGGGCAATAAGGGATTGGTGGCATCTGAGCCTATCCGCCAAGTCTTTCTGGCCGAGGCCCGCTTTGATGCGCGCGTCGACCAACGCCTGGCAGAGTGCCACTTGCCCTTTGCTTCTAATTGTCTTTGCCACGCGTCACATACCTTTTGTGACGTCGCTAGCGGATGAAATCTGTTATCTAAAAAGTAGATATATGAGGGTGTTATCGGCGTCTGGTTTCCATGGGTTGCAAGTCTGATGCTCCCGAGGTTGCCCATCAATCCCCTACCAATTGCAGAAATCGGCCATAGTCCTCGCTGACTTCGCGCGCTTCCTCGAAGGCGCGGGCGCGCTCGCTGTCGAGGCAACGGAAGTAGCTCTGGATATCCTGGATGTAATCTTCGAAGTCGCCACGGATGATGTCCGAATAGTCCCGCGCTGCCTGCGAATCGCTAGGCATGAAAGGACGGGCCGGGGCGAAGCAGGATTCCGCCAAAACTGGTCCGGGAACGCAGATCAGAAGGACCATAGCTTGCATTGGGAGCAGGCCTGTCAACCTTGGGTTTCTCAAACCTGTTATCTCCTTGATCGCAGACACTGGCCGTGACTAGTGTTTGCGTGACCAAACTACAGCTAAAGCACGATATTACATCTTGCGGTTGATAGTATACTATCGTAACTCTGGGCTTCAAGTGGGAATGCCTGGGGTCGCGCCATTGGAGAAAGCGTGAGCCGGGCCATGAACTGGGACATCGAAGCACCAAATGTGGTTACGGAAGCCAGGTTCCGCGAACTCGTGGAAAGCGGCTATAGCGCAGAAATCCTGTGCCAGGAGTCGGCTCATAAGAAAGGCCCCAGCTATTACGGGGTCTGGATCATGCGCGTTGTCTCTGACGAGGGCGTGGAAAAGCTCCTCGTCACCGCCCGCACGCGGACGACCTACAACGATATCAAGATCCGCGAGTTCAAGACGATCTCCGGCGTGGTGTCTTTCTTTATTGGCCTTGGCTTTGCGCATGTCGACCTGCCGCTTGAGGCGGGGACAAGCCGCACGCATAAACTTGCCCCGTCAGACAAAGCCCCATCAGACAAGGGCGCTGACAACTAACCTCGTCTGCCTCTGGCTGGTCGCCGCGCCAGCCTCCGCGCAAATGGTCTTGGTCATGGAGAGCGACGGCTCTCTGACCCCGTCGCAGTCTCAGAACAGCTTTGCGCGGAACTACAATGACGGCATCGGTCAGGGTTCAGCCTCCGATGGGATTGCGATCTTCGGCGAGGTAGAGGCCGAGCAAGAGGGCGTCCAAGGCGCGGCCCTTGCCCGCCCGACTCCCCTGCCCCGCGCCGATGTCCTCTCCGGGATTCAGACCACGGCCTTGCGCTATGCCGGCCATCCCGGCCTGCGTCGCGCGGGGCTTTCCGTGACGGATTGGCTGACCCTCTACCGGGCCAATATCGAGGTTGAGAGCGCCTACCGGCAGGATGCGGTCTCCCGCGCGGGCGCTATTGGCCTTGGCCAGCTGATGCCCGCCACCGCGCGTGATCTCGACGTCGATCCGCGCGATCCGTTGCAGAACCTCGACGGCTCTGCCCGTTACCTCGCGATGATGCTGGAGCGCTTCGGCGATCCGCGCCTGGCGCTTGCGGCCTACAACGCGGGACCCGATGCCGTGCGCCAACACGGTGGCATTCCCCCTTACCGAGAAACCCAGAACCACGTGGCCCGCGTCATGGCCGTCGTGGCCCGATTGGAAGGATCAAATTCATGATGTCCCAACCTTTTTGGAAATCATTCCTCAAAACACTTATCGGCAATGTCACGAGAGCGCGCAGCGCGGCAGTGCATTGGCGATACCGCTTTTTCCAAACAAGTTGGATTTCAAACCTCTTTGTCGCCTCACTGGCGCTCTTCCTGCTCATTTCAGAGCCAGCGCTTGCACAGAGCATCGATCTCTCCCCGATCCAGAGCCTGTTGCAGGGCATCGTCGATGCGCTGACCGGCCCACTAGGCGTTGTCATCGCGACGCTTGCAGTTCTCGGGGTCTTTCTCAGCTGGTTCTTCAACATCATCGATCTGCGCCAGGCGCTTTGGGTGCTTGTCGGCATCGCCGGTGTTGCGGCAGCCCCCACCATCGTTGCCGCGGTCTTTGCCGGTGGCTGAGCGCGCGCCTCTCTTTCTCGGCCTCGTGCGCCCGCCGAAGCTTCTGGGCCTGCCCATCATGTACGCGATGGTCTGGCTCTTTGGCTCGGTGCTCCTATTCGTCTGGGTCCAGCATATCGCGGTGCTGGCTGTCGCGGCCCTGCTCTATCCGGTGCTGTGGAAGGCCGCGGATTGGGACCCGCGTTTCATCGACGTGATGATGACGGCCCTGCAGGAGACACCGCCCACGCGCAACAGGTCCATTCATGGCGGGGATAGCTATGCCCCGTGATGACGCCCGTGATGCTGCGCTCGATGCCCGCACAATGACGCCGGACTGGTATGCGCGCGAGACCCGCCTCGCGCATATGCTGCCCTATGTGAGCCTCGTTGACGACCAGACCGTGCGGACCCGGGTGAACGAACTCTTCCGCTGCATCCGGCTCGAGGGGATCAACAGCTACACGACCGACGATGCCTATCTCGACAAGGTGACGGCGCTTTTTGCCCGCATCGTCGCGCAGCTCGGGCCGGAATTCAGCTATTACGTCCACAAGGTCTCCAAGGCCGTCAAACCTGATCTCGACCCCATCCGCGAGGATAGCTTCGCAGGCGAGGTGGACCGGCGCTGGCGCGCGAAACTCGAGACCAGCGGGCTCCGCGACAAGACGCTGACGCTCACCGTCATTCACCGCCCACCCCCGAAAAGCCTTCTGCCGTTCCTCAGCCGTAGCGCACCGGACCGCCTGAGAGAGGAGACCCGCAAGCGCCTGCAGCGCTTGGGCGAGGCCGTGAACGTCTTCCTCTCGGGGCTTACCGAGCTCAAGCCGCGCCTGCTGTCAGCGGGATCGGGAGAGTTGGTGGGGTTTCTGGGCGCACTGAACACGGGGCAAGAGCTGCCGCTCTACCCGGCAAACACCTACGGCTTTCTGTCCTTCAACGTCGCCAATACCCGCGTGACGTTTCATGGCGATCATTTCGAGCTCTCGGAAGGCGTCGTGGGGCATCGCTACGGCAAGAGTTTCACCATCGGGGTATACTCGGAAGGCACCTCCTGCACCATGTTCGACATGCTGAACCTGCCGGTCGACATGATCGTGACGCACTCCTTCACGCCGATCAATTCGAACCTCATGGCGGGCCGTATCAAGCGGCAAAAGCGCCAGATGCAGGCCAGCCAGGATGCGGCCCTCTCGCTCATGGAAGCCCTCGACATCGCCGCCGATGATCTCGAGGCCAAGCGCCAAAGCTTCGGCGAGCATCACATGGTCGTGACGCTCTTTTGCGACACGCTCGAAGAACTGCAAACCCTCAGCGCGGAGATCGTGAACGCCGCGGCAACCGAAGGCGTGAAGATGATTGGCGAGCGGGTCGCGGCCAAGGCGCATTACCTCAGCCAGCACCCCGGCAACCAGCCAAAGCGCGTCCGCGCCAGCGCCGTCACCAACCGCAACTTCGCGGATTTTGCGGCCTTCCACCGGACACAGCTCGGCAAACCTGCAGCACTTACCCCCTGGGGCCGGGTCGTCACCTATTTGCCCACGCCGGAGCAGAGCGCGTACCGGTTTTCCTATCACGAGCAGGGATCGCCCGACAAAGAACCGACCAGCGGCCATACCCTGATCATGGGGCGGCCCGGGTCGGGCAAATCGGTGCTCTCGGCCTTCCTGATGACCCAGGCCCGTCGAGCAGGGGCGCGGATCTTCGTCTTCGACTACCGTCTCGGTATGGAGATGGCGGTGCGCGCCAATGGCGGGCGCTACGCCTCCCTGAACGCAGGCCAGCCCACGGGTCTCAATCCGCTCTGGACCGAAACCGATGCGCGGGGGACCGCCTGGCTCTCGGACTGGCTTGCCACGCTTCTCTACCGCGCCGACAAGCCCCTGACGCCGGCACAGACCAATCGCATCCAGGAAGTCGTGCGCCAGAACGCGCAGGCCACAAACCCGGCCCTGCGGAACTGGCGGGATTTCGCGTCGCTTTTTGTGTCCACCGATGATGGCGGCGATCTGCACCAGCGCCTGCTTGAGTGGACCGAAGACGGCCGCTATGGCTGGATCTTCGGGCAGAGCCTCGAGGACACGTTCTCGCTCAAGGGCGATGTCGTGGGCTTCGATCTGACCGGCATTCTCGACAGCGAGGCCGACAAGGAACGGATGGCGGTCCTGTCCTATCTTTTCCGCCGGGTCGAGCGCGAGATCGAGGATCGCCGCCCCACCATCATCGTGATCGACGAGGCCTGGAAGGCCCTCGATAACGCGTATTTCGCCGAGCGGCTGTCGAACTGGCTGGTGACCGCGCGCAAGCAGAACACCGTCGCGGTGATGATGACGCAATACGCGAGCCAGCTCGAGCGCACCCGGACCGGCAAGACCATCATCGAGGCGGTGCCGACGCAGATCCTGCTGCCCAAAATCCGCGCGCAGCCTGCGGATTACGCCATGCTGAACCTGACGGAGAAGGAGCTCGACGTCCTTCTGAACACGGGCAGCAACAGCCGCCTCGCGCTGATCCGCGACGACCAGGGCTCAATCGTCGTCGATGCCGATCTGAGCGCCCTCGGGCCCAATCTCACGATCCTTGGCGGCATGGAAAAGGGCGAAGCGCTCGTCGGCCCCGATTACCGCGACCGCCCAGACTTCTGGAGGCTTTCATGATCCGTATTCTTATCGCTTTGGCTGCGCTCGGCGCGCTGGCCTCCTGCACCCAGTATCGGGAGCCGCAGGCCAATTGCTTTTCCTTTCTCGCCTCGACGGCAGCGACAGCCCAGGATTGCCACTTCGCACCGCTCGGCGCGCCGGAGGGCGACATTGAAGTCTAGCCTGCCTCATATCCTCGCGTTTTGCCTGCTGCCCGGTCTCGTCTTGTCTCAAGGCGTGCCGACCAATGACAGTGGGCTGACCGCGCGTGACATCGTCGAGACCGGCGATCGCGAAGCAGACTTGGCAGTTCAGGCGGACAAGCTTGCCGTGCGCGAACTCATCGCCGAGATCGAACGGGAGCAGCTGGAAACCCTCCGACGCATCCTCGATGCCCAGACCAGCTTCGGCGGTCAGGGCCTGCCCGCCATGGTCTCGGGGCTGGAAAGCGGCAGCGGGGATCCCGACCGCTCGGTGGCGGCGGTCTATGGCACGGGCCAGATAGATCCCAATCCCGGCGGTGAACAGATGTTCGGGGATGTGTCTGAGACCATCGAGCAGCTCATCATCCGCGTGGCTCAGGAGACCAGCGGCTTTGCGGGTGTTGGCCGCGCAGGGCTTTCCCCCGTCCAATGGCGCGCGCTGCTGCAAGCGCTGATCTGGCAGGAAAGCCGTTTCACCATCGGTGCACGCTCTCCCGTCGGCGCCTATGGCCTCACCCAGATCATGCCGGGCACGGCCAGCGATCTGGGCATAAACCCGGAATACTATGACAGCCCTTACCTGCAGGTGCATGGCGGCGCGCGCTATCTCGCGACCCAGCTCAACACATTCGATGGCAACATCATCAACGCCCTTGCGGCCTATAATGCCGGACCCGGCCGGGTTTTCGAGTATGGCGGCGTTCCGCCCTTTCGCGAGACCCAGCACTACGTCCAGGTGATCCCCGAACGCTATAACCTCTATTTGACCCGTATCGGCGGGATCGAAGCGCTTGGCACGATCGACCCCGCGCTTCTGGCCAATGCCAACCTCTCGCTCACTGGGCACGGCGCGGCCTTCTATGGCAACAACTCACCCGCCGCGATCAGGCAAGCCGCCCTGCGTATTGCGGATATCGTCGAACGGATTTCCGAGACCGAGGATGTGCAGGAGAGCGTTGCGCTCAACACTTATGCCCGCGCCGAACTCGTGCGTCTCGTGGCTGCCCGCATCCGGCTTCAGGCCGCCCGCACCCGCGTACTCTCCGCCGAAGAGCTGGCCCAGGCCAGCGCCCGCATGGCCGAAGGCGCGTTCATGGATTTTACGATCAGGGAGATTGAATGATGGGACATCTGCTCTTGAGGACAGCTTTGGCCACGACACTTGGGGTTGGTCTGCATCTTGGCGCCCTATCCCCTGCCCTCGCGCAAGGCGTGCCCGTCGTCGATACCCAGAACATCGCGCAAAACATCCAGCAGCTGCGGCAGATGATCGAAGACGAGATCCTGCAAAACGAGCAGCTGACGCAGCTCCGCGAACAGCTTGCCACACTCACGGATCAACTCGCGGAGCTGCAAAGAACCTATGAAGCGCTCACCCGACTCGCCGAGCTTCCAGAAATCATCCGGACGGAAATGGAAGACGAGTTGAACGGTCTGCTCGACCAGGAGTTCGGGGACATCCTCGCCACGATTGAGGCGATCAAGACTGGAGATTTCTCGGGCCTCTCGGGCTCCGGCGCAGGCGAAATCGAAACCCAGATGGATCGGGTGCTGGCCGATCTCGGATTTGACGATGAAACCCTCTCGGAAATGGCCACGAGCGGCAATCCCGGGGCCAACCGCGTGGCGACGCAGGCCACCACCGGTGCCCTTGTCTCGGCGGCGGCCCAGAACAGCTATGAGGATGCCGGCCAATCGCTCGAGCGGGTCGACCGCCTTGTCGGGCTCATCGACGACATGGAAGAGCTCAAGCAAAGCGTCGATCTCAACACGCGCGTGACCGCGGAGCTCGCCATTGCACTGGTCGCCATGTGGCAACTCGAAGCCATCCAGACCGTGGGCGATGGCACCGGCGGCGTGATCGATGCCGCCACCATCGCCGAAGAGCAGCGCTTCATGGATTTCACGTTGCCGGACCTCCGGGCAGACTGATCGTGGGGGCATGACGGGTGGCGACTGAACAAGAAATCATCGAAGAAGAACTGGTCTATGGCGCGCTGCGCCGCGAACGGCTCTGGCAACGCCTTGGCCTGATGGGCCTTGTCTTCGGTATCATCGGCTGTCTGAGCGCAGCAGCAGTCGCGATCCTCGATGTCGACCCACCCCCCGTCGTTGTCCCCTATGATCCCGCCACCGGCTTTGCACTCCCCGAGGCCTCGGTGGGCGCTTCCTCGGTGACCGCCAACCAGGCGATCATCGAGGCGGAGGTCTTCCGCTATGTGACCGACCGGGAGATCTACAATCAGCTCGATAACGATCTGCGCATCCTCAGCGTCCTGCGCCGCTCGGACGGGGCCGCCGAGAGCAGGCTGCGCCAGATATGGAACAGCGCAAATGAAAACTATCCACCGACCGTCTATGGCCCCAATGCCCGGCTCGACGTGGAAATCCTCAGCATCAACCGGATCGGATCCAACCGCGCCACCGTGCGCTTGCGCAAGCGGCTGACCTCCATCAACGGCACCCAGACCGGGCTCTTCACCGCGACCCTTCTCTTCGAGTTCCGTCCCGAGACCCGCCGGTCCATCGATGAGGTCTGGACCAATCCGTTTGGGTTCACCGTGCTCGAATATTCCATCCGCTCCGACAGATTGGAGAACTGATCTTGTTTCCCGTACGAATTGCATTTGTTGTCCTTATCGTTTTGTTGCCGGGGTTGGTCGCCGCCGAAGCCATCCCGCGTGGCGGTCCCAACGACAATCGGGTGCGCTTGGCCAGCTACCAGGAGGGTCAGGTCTACCGTCTCAGCGTGTCGCTCACCCATGTGACCACCATCGAGTTCGGCGAGGGCGAAAGCATCCGCTCGATTATCGCAGGCGACACGGAAGGGTTTGAGATCGATGGCGTGCCGGGCGGCCAGGCCTTCGCGATCAAGCCCGTCGCGCGCGGGGTGCATACCAATGTGACGGTCTACACGAACAGGCGAAGCTACTATTTCAACGTCGAGGAGGTCCGCAGCCCGACCTTCTATGTGGTGCAGTTCCGCTATCCGGAGGACGATGCGCGCCCGACCCGGGCCATCGCCGCCCAAGCGCCGAACTACAATTACGGCACCAGCGCGCGGACCGAGTTCACGCCAACGCGCATCTGGGATGACGGGACGTTCACGTATTTCGCGTTTCCGCGGAACGCACCTGTGCCAGCGATCTTTCGCTACGCGGGCGGCCACGAGCGCACGGTCAACACGCAAACTCCTGAAGACGGCGTGATCCGCGTCAGCGGCGTAAACCGCCAATGGGTCTTGCGACTTGGCGAAGAGGTGGTCTGCATCGAGGCGATCCCGCCCGCGGAGGCCGCCTCATGAGCGATACTGAGAACACCGAGCTGGAAAAACGCCTCGCCGCCCTTGAGAAAGGCAGTCCCCGCGCCCCCACGGCGGCGCAGCGCCGGTCGCCCCTTCTCGCGCTGATCGTGGTCCTCGTCATCGGCGCAGGTGGTGCCCTGCTTTATCTCCTCTCACAGCCCGACGAAGAGGAAGCCTTGCCGACGGCCACACCAGACGTCTTCCAAAACGAGGGGGACGGCTTTGGCGCTATCGAGACATTGCCCCCGCCCGAGCCCGAGGTTGTGTTTGTCGGACCCGATCCAGTCGAGCCCAACGCGGAGCTTCTGGCGCAGATCACCGCGCTGCAGGCTCAGATCGAGGAATTGCGCAACGCCCCTGAACCGGTCGTCGAGGAAGACACCGCCGCCGCAGAGGCGATCGACGCGCTGACCGCTCAGATCGCTGCGCTCCAAGCCGCCTCGGAAGCCGCACAGCAACGATTCCAGGACGAACTGACGGCGCGGGATCGCAGCCTTGAGCAACTCCGCATGGATCTGGAACTGGCCCAACTCGAGGCCAACCGCCCCCTCCCCGCACCCACCGGGCCCACCGAGGACGAGTTGCGCGCGCGGGAAGAAGAACGGCTGCGCCGCGAGGAAGAAGCACGACGGCTCGCGGAACTTGAACGCCGCGCTGCTGAGGAGCGCGCGTTTCAGGAGCGCCGCATCACCTCGCCCACCATCGCCTTTGGCGGCACCTCAGGCGCAAATGAAACTGCTTTGACCGAACGGACTTTTGGGGAAGTGACGGATTTTGTGCTGAATGGTGCGCTGCCCACTTCGGTGACGCAAGCTGAGGTCATCGCCAACCCCTCCAACACGATCATCCAGGGCACGATGATCCAGGCCGTCATGGAAACCGCCCTCGACAGCTCTCTGCCCGGCCAGACCCGGGCCGTTGTTTCCGAAGACGTGTTCAGTTTCGACGGTTCTCGGCTCTTGATCCCGCGTGGATCCCGCCTCATCGGGCGCTATCGTTCGGGCGTTGATATCGCGCAGCGCCGGGTCACGATCGCTTGGGACCGGATCATTCTGCCCGACAACCAGACCATCCAGATCAGTTCTTTTGGGGGCGATGAACTGGGTCGCTCCGGCGTCACCGGCTTTGTCGACACGCGCTTTGACGAGCGCTTCGGCTCGGCCGCGCTGATTTCACTGATCTCCGCCGCGCCTAGTGCAGCCGCTGCAAATGTGCAGGACGAAACCGCCGCGGATGTGCTCGAAGACGTGGGCGATGATCTTGCCGATGCCACGGACAGTGTGATTGGCGATTACCTCTCGATCGGCCCGGTCATCTATGTCGACCAGGGCGCCCGCGTCACGGTCATGGTCGACCGCGATCTGGAGATATTCTGAGCCCATGTCGCTGAGCTATCTTCAAACCTCGCTCGACCGGATCGACGCCGCCGCCCGCGACGATGTCATCGAGATTTGCATCAACCCAGACGGAACCTGCTGGGGCGAGTTCCAGGGCGATCACTTCATGCGCGCGCTGGACCAGAGGCTGACGGGCGTTCAGGTCAGGGACCTCGGCAACCAGATCGCCTCCTCGGCCAATACCACGATGAGCAAGGACCGCCCCATCGTCTCGGTATCGATTACCTACAAGGGGCGCCCGATCCGCGCACAAGTCATCACCCCGCCCGCCGTGCTCTCGGCCATGTCGATAAGCCTGCGGTTCTTCTCAAGCCTGCCGCTCGAGGGTATCGCGCTCGACTTTCTCTATGGCAAAGAACGCAAGCTCGAAGACCTGCGCGTCGAAAAAAAGCGCGCCTTGCGCGCAGTGGTGGCCGCGGGTTTGATCGATGATGCGCTCGCCTTCTGCGTCGAGAACAAGCTCAACATGATCGTCTCGGGCGGCACCTCCACCGGCAAGACCGTGGCCGCGCGCAAGATCCTCGCCCATGTGCCGGCCGAGGAACGCATCGTCACCATCGAAGAAGCCGCCGAGCTTCTGCCGACCCAGCCCAATGCCGTGACCCTCATCGCCAATCGCGACGCGGAATTCCAGACCGCAGATGTGCTTCTCACCGCCACGCTGCGCATGCGCCCCGACCGGATCATCCTGGGCGAGGTGCGCGGCAAGGAGGCCATGACCTTCCTGGAAGCCATCAACACCGGCCATGGCGGGTCCATGACCACACTGCATGCCGAAACCCCGCAACTCGCCGTGCAGCGGCTCGCGATCGCGGCACTCAAGACCGAAATCCCGATGACCTATGCCGACATGATCCAGTACATCGAAAATTCCATCGATGTGATCATCCAGGCCGGTCGCCATGACGGCAAACGCGGCATCACCGAATTCTACCTGCCCGGCGCAACTGAGATTGGAGCTTCCCCATGAAGACCTTTGAATACGATATCTTGTCCTTTCCCATGACTCGTAAGACCGGCCTTTCCGACATGCAGGCCAGCCTGAATGCCAAAGGTGCAGAAGGCTGGGAGGTGGTGTCGATCAGCTCCTCGGAATTCGCCAATGTCGGGCACACAGTGTTTCTGAAGCGCGAAACGACAACAGTTGGAACCGCGGCATGAGAGTGACGCGGTTTCGCCTCGCCCTGGCTGCGCTCGCCCTCGGCCTCAGCCTGACGTTCACCCCCGCGTTCGCCGAGCGCGACCTAGTCCCTACCTTGGAGCGCCGCTTCGATGTCTGTCCGGACCGCCCCGCTGAACTCAGCTGGATGCAAGAAATCCCCCTGCGCCAAGCCTATCAGCGCGTGCTGGTCCAAGACATCTACCGTGCCCAAAACCTTGAGCGCATCGTCGAGACTGGCAGCTGCAATTGCGAGATCCGGTTCCCGTCCTGGGACGATGCCGAGGCGATGTTTCGCGAGGTCCACGCGAGTGGCGAACGATGGGAGATGCTGCAGGCCTCGGACGCCTACAACCGCCGCGCCAACGCCGCCCGCCCTGCCGCCAAGGCCATCTGCGAAGCCGCGGGCAATTGGTAAGGCTGATCCCCGATGAGCGTCGTCACCTATTTCGTTGAAACCTCCCAGGGCTATCTCGACACCGCCGCAGAAACCCAGTTCGGATCGGTTGCGGCAACGGTTGGCACGCTTCTGGTGCTGGGAACAACGCTGGTGGTGGTTCTCGTTTTCCTGAACATGATCTACCAGTACAAGGCGATGGACGGACGCACGGCATTCTGGCTCGCGGTCAAGATCGGGCTCATCGGGATATTTGCAACCAACTGGGTGCAGTTCAACGCCCTCTCCTCCGCCATCCTGGCCGGGATCGACAGCATTGCGGGTGCGCTGGTTGCTTCCGTTGGTGGTGGAACTCCCGGCCCTTCTGGCACTTTCGCAGAAGAGTTTGACCGGCTAATCGCGGAACTAGGGGACTATCTCAACGCCGCTGGGTCCGAGCTGAACTGGATGGCAGGGGCCATGCTCGACATTGTCGGGGTCCTCTTGCTCTCGATCCTCGGCGGGCTGGCCGCCTTCATCCTCGTGGCATCCCGCCTGATGATCGCACTTCTGATCGGGATCGCACCGGTGATGATTTTCCTGACCCTCTTCGAGGTCACCAAGGACTACTTCGCGCGCTGGCTGTCGGCGCTGGTCTCCTTCGCGCTCTACCCCATAGTCGTGGCCGGTGTGTTCGCGACAATCACGGGCGTCTCCTCTGCCCTCATCGGCGAACTCGGCGACCCGGAGGGAGCCTCAAACATCGGCGCGCTCATTCCCTTCTTCATGATGGTGCTCATGGCCAAGGGCTTCATCATTGCCACGCCCTTCATCGTCCGCGCGATCTCCGGAAATATTATGATGCCCGCCCTCTCCGGTGGTCTCGGCGGCGGCTACAGCTTTGCCCGCGCCGCCGTGGGCAGCCAGCAGGCCTACAATCGCTACCTGATCGGAGGCGCAAGTGGCGCAGAATACGCAGCCCTCAGGGCGCGGCAGTTCTTCGGCGTGCAGCAGATGCCCGTGAGGCAAGGCATGGGGCAGACGGGTTCCGCAGGAGGCACAGGATCCGCAGACTCGGGGTCAAAAATGCTGGCGCAGCTGGCGAGACTGGGTCGACTTGGCCGACGGTGACGGCCCAAATGTATGTACCGGCTGCTGTTCGCAAATGATTTCTCGCATGTTCTCGGAAGTCGCTCATATGTATCCGGCCTACTGATCGACACGCGGGTCGTGGCCTTGTTGGGGTTACGCACGCGCCGTGATCTCATTACCGGCAAGGTCCATGATGACCGTTTGGGCCGTCAGACTCTGGGGGCGTAATCGTTCCGTTCCATGCTTTCTTTCAGTCGCGAACTCCTTTGGATTGCCTCGGTGTATTAGACGCCGATGGCAATCTCGTCTCTGTTGGCGTCGAACGCCGTCTTATTCCGCAAGATACTCCAAGCCATGCGCGCCAGCTTGTTGGCCAGAGCGACCGCCAGTTTGTTGCGATTCATCCGTTCCGCCGCTTTGGCGAGCCAATCCCCAAAGCTGAAGTCTGGCCATCTATTTGTGCGCATCAGAATGACTTTTGCGGCCTGAACGAAGAGCATCCGCAAGTATCGACTGCCCCGTTTGGTGATGCGCCCAAGGACCGTTCGCCCGCCTGTGCTGAACTGTCGAGGCACAAGCCCAACCCAAGCGGCGAAGTCGCGGCCTCGGCCAAACGCCTCCCCCGTGCCAATGGCAGCAACCATCGCCGTCGAAATCATCGGGCCAATGCCGGGAATAGTCATGACATTTACGCAGTTCTCTTCGGTTCGACTGATCAACTCAATCTCTTTGGAGACGGTTTCGATCCGATCATCAAGCCAGAGCCAATCACCGTAAAGCCCAATCAGGATGGTCCGCATGCGCGGCGATATCTCATCCTTTCGCTCTTCCAGGATCGTCTCGAATGAGTTCTTCAGAGCCCGCAAACCTTTGCGAACCGTAATGCCCTGTTCGATCAGGAATGCGCGGATCTGGTTGATCGTCGCCGTGCGTCGCGACACGAGCCGTGACCGAACGCGATGTAGCGCCTGCAAGTCGAGCTGTTCTTGGCTCTTCTCGGGGACAACCGGCAGATTGGGTCGCAATGCTGCTTCAGCTATCGCCTCCGCGTCGTTGTAGTCATTCTTCTGTCCTTTGGTGAACGGCTTCACGTAGATCGCGGGAATGATCCGCGGTTCGAAGCCCATCTTGCGGAGCGTTCGGCTGACAAAATGAGCGCTGAGGCACGCCTCCATGCCGACCACGCAACGGGGCAGTTTCTCAAACGTCGCAACAAGCGCCAATCGTTTGATCTGCTTGCGCATCACCAATTGCCCGTCGGGGTCGAATGCCACGATGTGGAATGTGTCTTTGCCAATATCGATGCCAATCGACATCAGCTCATCAATTGAGTCCTTCGCCATGCTACTTCTCCTGTGTGCAGAAGTAGGCAAAGCCTAACCTGCTGGGTGAAGCAGCCGGTACATCCCATTACCGGACCTCGGGAGAAATCTCTCGCCGCTGCACTGCGGCTCGTCATTCCGGACTTTCGCTGCGGCTGCATTCCCAAAAAACTGCCAAACTTCTGCTCGGCGGTACGAAGCGGCCCTTCGACCCCGACTATCCAACAACCGCTTCATTCCTATGGACTGAATCGCTTGCAAAAGGGCATCCAAACACAACTTTAGGGCAAGAGGTAAACATGCTACTGTCCCAGTATGTTAGAGGTGAATTATGACTGTCATCCGAGAAATTTCGATCTCCAATTTTCGAGGCATCAAGGCACTAAAGTGGTGGCCGAACCCAGGCATCAATTGCTTGATTGGGCCGGGAGACGGCGGAAAATCGACCATTCTCGATGCAATAGAACTCACCGTGGGGACTAGACAGAGCATTGTCTTTACCGATGCTGACTTCCACAGATGCCTGGTTGGTGAGCCAATTGTGATCGATGTGACACTGGGAGCTCTTCCCGATGAGTTGCTAAACCTAGAGGCATACGGCCACTTTCTGCGAGGTTGGGACCCGCAGACCGGGGCTATTCACAACGAGACATCCGCAGCGCTGGAAACGGTGTTGACTGTTCGGTTGATTGTAAGGAACGATTTGGAGCCGCAATGGTTGCTGTTTTCTGAAGGCCCATCAGCCGAGGGCCGTGAGCGGAACCTTCAATGGAAGCATCGGCAGCTAGTTGCGCCAACACGGCTCGGCACCGTGGCATCACACCATATGGCTCTGGGCCCGCGATCCGTGCTCGGGAAGCTCTCTTCCGACAAGACACAGGCGTCAGCCGCTTTGGCGGCTGCATCCAGACAAGCCCGGCAGGCTTTTGCAGAGCAGGGATGTGATGGCGTCGATGAAGTGCTTGCGACCTCCAGAACCATCGCCAACAACATGGGAATCCCCGTTGAGCAGGTGAATGCCCTATTGGACGTAAAAGGGGTAACGTTTTCAGGGGGTGCAATTGCCCTTCACGACGAAGATCAGGTTCCGCTCAAGAATCTTGGTTCCGGTTCCATGCGCTTGCTCGTCGCAGGACTTCAAAAGGTCGCAGGTCAATCAAGTATCTCGATCATTG
This sequence comes from Sulfitobacter geojensis, assembly GCF_000622325.1. Classification (NCBI taxonomy): domain Bacteria; kingdom Pseudomonadati; phylum Pseudomonadota; class Alphaproteobacteria; order Rhodobacterales; family Roseobacteraceae; genus Sulfitobacter; species Sulfitobacter geojensis. Next base: position 121,077 of record NZ_JASE01000002.1, on the reverse strand, counting down.
ACGAAGCAGAGTTTGGCTTGGAACCCTACCGGATTATACGCTTGCTTGATTCGCTCGGTGCAAAATCAAACGATGCTTCGCAGCAAGTCTTTTTGACAACACACTCGCCAGTTGTATTGCGTGAGCTATCGTCAATTCAGTTACATGCAGTGCGGGCGACGCGCACCACTACACCCGCCGTGGTTAATAACGGTGAACTCATTCAGCCTGCAACAAAGACGACTTCCAATGCTGTGTTCCCACTTGGGGAATCTGAAGACGCTCAGAAGACGCTGAGGGCGTGCGCAGACGCCTTTCTCGCACCGAGTGTCATTGTTTGTGAGGGGAAGACAGAGATTGGCGTAATCCGAGGGTTGGATTTGTGGCGGCAAAGCCTTGATCAGAGGAGTTTGCTAGCAAACGGTTGCCACTGGGCCGATGGTGGCGGCTCAACTATGACGGAACGTGCTAAAATCTTTGCGCGTATGGGTTATCGAACCGCTTTGTTCATGGACTCCGATGTCGCCTACGATGCCGCGAGATATGCGGAATTGGCAGCCTACGGCATTTCTGTGTTCCGGTGGCAAGATGGGTATTCCACCGAAGCTGCAATCTTCGCATCAGTGCCCGCGGCGCAGATACCAGGGCTTCTTTCAATTGCCTGCGCATGGCGATCTGAAGACTCCATTGATGGAAAAATCCGTCACGCGAGCAACGGTCAATACAATCTACAGCAATGCCGAGATCACTTTGTCGATGTAATGCGACCTGTGTTGGGGCAATGCGCTGGCGATGGCAAATGGTTCAAAGACATTGAGCCTGCTGAACGGGCGTTGAGGGAAGTCATTGCCCCGGCTTGGCAAAATACAGATGCAATTTTCGCGGCACCCCTGAATTCGCTTTGGCAATGGATCAGCACATCGCCGACAGCGCAGCCAGCGAATTCCCCTGTCGGTGTGTAAACTCAGGTGGTTGGCGTACCCGACATACTTCAGGCGCAACGCGGGCATGTCATAGCTCCCGCAGGATGCGGCAAGACCGAGTTGATCGCAAAGACCATTGTTCAGGCAGAAGGTAAGCCGGTCCTGGTCCTTACCCACACCACCGCTGGCGTTGCCGCGCTAAGGCAGAGGTTGCATCGAGATGGCGTGCCAGCGTCCAACTACAGGCTCAATACGATTGCGGGCTGGGCACTGACAATTATCTCCATGTTTCCGGAGCGAGCAGGATACCTGCATGATCCGGAAAATGCGCCCAACTACACCGCAGTGCAAAACGCGGTTGGTGGGTTATGTGCATCTGGGGCCATCAATTCAGAGATTGCCGCAACGTATTCGCGGGTCTTGGTCGATGAGTACCAAGACTGTTCGGTGAGCCAACACCTGATCACTTCTGGCCTCGCGAACGCAATTCCAACGGTTGTGTTCGGTGATCCGATGCAAGCAATCTTTGGGTTTGGTGGCGACCCGCTTCCGGACTGGACGACACAAGTGGTCCCAACCTTTCCTGAACTCGGGCGGTTGGACATCCCCTGGCGCTGGAACAACGCTGGCGCCAACGATCTTGGAGCATGGCTTCTTGCCAGTCGCGGGGCATTGGAAGCTGGACACACGATTGATCTTCGCACTCTTCCCTCGCGCGTCGCGTGGCATCCTCTCGGCGCGGATCAAAACGCCAACGCAGCAGCCCAGATAGCTTTGCAATACGATGTAGCCAAAACCAACCCTCATGAGACGATCCTGATAATTGGCGACTCCATGCAAGCGGCCTCGCGACACAATTTCGCGAGCCGCGCAAAGGGAGTTGGAGTTGTCGAGCCAGTAGATCTCCGTGATGTCGTAGGCGATGCAAACCAAATGGACGGAAAATCAGGTCAAGAACTCCTGGATGCCTGCATTGGATTCCTTATCAAGGTCATGACGAACGTGTATGGCGATAAACTCAATGGGCGCGTTCAGTCGATCCTAGGAAATCGTAATCGCACACCTCCAAACGCCCCTGAGGTTGCTGCCATCTCACTGGTTCAAGGGGGCGGATACCTCGAGGCCGTGCAATTTCTGAAAGCGATGGCAGGCGACCGTGACAGACGAGTCTATCGACAAAGTGCCTTCAACATAATGGTCCAGGCACTCCAAATCGCAATGACGGCCCCGGGCGGTAGTCTTTCAGCAGCTATCGCCGGTCTTCGCGAACAACGCCGTCACGCAGGTAGGGTAATTCCGCCAAAAGCTGTAGGCTCAACTCTTCTCCTGAAAGGACTGGAGGCTGATCACGTTGTAATCTTGGATGCGGATCGACCAGGTAACGCGATGTCGAAAGAGCACCTGTATGTCGCGCTGACTAGGGGGGCGAGATCCGTATCGGTCTTCTCGCGTAGTCCAACCCTGCCGTAACCCGCTTATCTCGGTTGGAGGCCACTAATGCTTCTCTGAGATTGACCGTACAGAATGACGCACACCTCATTATTGAGAAGTTGTTGCCCTGCCAACGCCTTTTGAACTTCCGCGATCGATTGCTCGGATAGCCTGGGGGCGGTTGTGTCTGCCGTTGGCGCTTTGATAGTAATATTCCAGTATTCCATTAACGAGTTCCTTGCAGGTGTTGCAGAGAGTTGCGTACCATTGCGTTGGCAATAATACGACCATGACTACGAACTTTCTAGTGGCTACCAATCGTAATCTTGTCAAATTGATCTGCGTCTTTCCGAAGAATCTCAATCTCTTTTAGGCGTAACTGAATGGTGCGAGGAACCTAGTGGGGGATGCCATCGGAACTGGCCCGAGAAACAATACTGGCGTAGGCCTTGAGGCGCTTTAATTGAGCCCGTCGCGCGGCAAAGCTTGTGCGACGGGCTCACTGGTCGTTATCCAGCAGCGTATTGTGTGGCTTGCCCTGCAACCACGAACCATGTGACCAGCAGCGCGTTCACGAAGGCACCGGGCAGATAGCTTGCGGTTCTTTGATAGAGGAACGTGCTGATAATCGCCGCGGTCAGCAGCAGTGGCACAAACTGAAACATGACGATGGTGTTCAATGGCTCGGATGGTGTCAGCAGTATGCCGTTGGAAAACAGCGCGGCGTATTGCAAGATTAAGAACACTAGAAACCCACCCATCAGCGCCAGCGCATTCAAGGTGTAGGTTGCGCGCAGGCTTTGCCCCGCAACAGACAGACCCCCATGCAAAGCGCGCATCGCCAGAACGAAGTAGATTGTAAAGGGCACGAGATAGACCAGCGCAGTCACAAATCGTTCAGCGGTCAGCAATTTGACACCAACGAACCAGAAGCGAAAATCAACCTTGAGGAAGAAATCGACAATTACAGCCGAAAGGTAGCCCACAAATACCGCAGCCCCCGCCAGCACCAGTGACCGGGCGATGTTGATCGGGAAGACGACCGGCTGCGTGCGGATCACGAGCCCGACAAGCCCTGCGACGGCACCGTTGATGACGGCCCAAAACGCAGCCTGTGACGTGATGGTCTGCGGTAGCAATGCTGAGGCCGGAAACAAAGTTTCAGCGAAGTTGAAGAGCGGATAATAATTCGCCACCGGGAACAGCGCGCTGAACAGAAATATTCCCCACCACTTTGCACCGCGCGTCGTATGCGCAGCATCTACTGGTGTCGCTTTCAGGTCGCGCAGCCAGGGCAGGGACAGTAATCCGTTCAACGTGCCCAAGATCAGCACCACGAAGCCTAACAATCCGATTAGCGTGGCAAACTCTTTGTAGAACCAGATTTGGTTGTCGGCAGGCAACGGGCGTGCGCCGTTCAGTGTTTGCGCAAACCAATCCACCGAATGCCCAATAGCCGCTCGTGACAGGTGATCACCGGGGTGTGTCACAGGTGGCTGCCACAGGATGCGCGCGTTGCCCGTGGCTAGGTCGCCATAGATCTTGCCTTCCTCGACGGGCGTTTCAGAACTGAAAAACGCCATCAATTTTGGGCTTTTTTCTACATCATCGGCCTTATCCACGCCCCACATGAGGCTTGAAAATTCGTCGTATGCAGAAAACACGACCGACACGTTGCGTGGCCAGTCTGCGGTGCCTTCGGCTGCAAAGGGCGCGCCGACGCTGGATCCTTCGAGGACGATGGATTTGTAATCATCGGGATAGGTGGCTGCCGCCGCCAACACCGTCCAGCCGCCCATTGAGTGGCCTTCCATGCCGATGTTATCGACATCAACAATATCGAGACTGCGCAGATATTGCAGCGCTGCGGGTCCTCCAAAACCGGCCGAAAATGCGGCCCCCTCGGAGTAGCCATGACCAGTTTGGTCGATAGACAGAACTACATAACCGCGACGCGAATATTCAATGGCAAAGCCGGATTGGACCTCGCGCGTGTTGATATAGCCATGTACCGCCAAGATGGCCGGCGCTTTTGCTTCGGCTGTGACGCCTTCGGGCACGTAGAGTAGTCCGCTTTGCAGATTGCCATTGGCACCGACAAAACGGACGTCCTTAATGGTGACCCCGTTTGTCGTTTGCACCAAGTGAGCCGCGATTGATCCGACAAATAACAACACCAGACCCAAAGCGAATAATCGCCAGTTCGTTTTCATGTTCTGTCCCTCCCTTCCGTAATATTGAAAAGGGGGCCGATGGCCCCCTTAGTAATTTGGCGATTAGTTGACGCCGTAGGTATCAGCATCGAGCCGATCATAGATTTCGCTGCGCGCCAAAGCGGCGAGTGTTTCAGTGTCGGTGCGATCAACATCTTTCAGCAACGCTTCCCAGCGGTCGATGACCGCTTTGAAGGCTGTCAGAACTTGATCGGGATTTTCCACACCGCGCGATGTTGCGTTTTCAATCAGCGCAGCTTCGTCGGCGATGACAAAATCGGCCAGCGCTTGCTGCAAGGCCGCGTCAGGGTCCAGAACAGTCATGCCGGCGTCTTTTGCCGAAGCGACGGCTGTGGCAACATCGGCGTCAAACGCGACGCGGTGCTGCGCCAGCTCATAAGCCATTTCATCGAACAGAACGCGGCGCTGTTCGGCGGTCAGCCCCTGCCAAAACCCTGCGTTATAGCCCCATTCAAACCCTGCGTAGTAGTTGCCGATGGCGAGAGTATTCATCGAGGTGACGACGTCCTTGAGACTAAAGCTGTCGAGGGCATCCGCAGCCGCAACCGCGCAATCCAGCGACCCTGTGTCAAGCCCAGTGTACATCTCGCTTGACGGGATCGAAACCGGAACGGCACCGACAAATTCGGCAAAGCGGGACCAAGCGCCACCGGCCATGCGCATCCGCTTGCCTTTTACATCTGCTAGGGTTTCAACGTCTGTGTTGCACATCATGAAATACTGCGACGTTGAATAGCCACCGCCGAACACTACGCCATTGTCAGCCCATTCTGCGAGGGCGGCAGGATTTGTCAGGCCGAATTCGGTCGATGCAAAGGCCATGACCATCGGATCGGTATTGTAGAACGCCATGTTGCCGATCAGGTTGGCAATCGGCAACTCGGCCGGGGTGTAGGTGCCAGCATGATAGCTGACCTGTGCCACACCGTCACGCACCCCCTGCAAGGACGAAGCCGGCGGCAGCAAGGAGCCTGCGGAAAACACACGGAACGTCACCTCGCCATTGGTGCGTTCGGCCACACGTTTGGCAAAGTCCACATAGGGGCCGCGCACCATCGAATGCCGCTCGGCGAAGAAATGGTTTGCGTTATACTCTTCGGCTGCCGCAGGCGCGGCAATGGCCAGCCCAAGCAACGTCGCGCTGAGAGTTTTAAATATTTTCATGGTCGTCTCCTCCAGTTGAAATTTTGTCAGTTGGTCATGAATGACGGCAGGAACAGGCTGATCGCGGGAAAAGCGATCAGCAGAATTAGGGTCAATAGATCCATGGCGATGAACCATGTTGTGCCGGACATGATGTCCCTAAGCTTTACCCGCCCGGCCAGCGCGCCATGCAGGACATAAAGGTTCAGACCCACGGGTGGTGTAACCAGACCGATCTCCAGCAGTTTGATGGTGATGATGCCGAACCAGATCAGGTTTACATCCGCTGCTTCCAGTACCGGCAGCAGCACGGGCAGGGTCAGCAGCATCAAACCGATTGAATCGATCACCATGCCAAGGATGACGAACAGCACCGCGATCATCACGATGATGATGATCTGGTTGTCCGACACCGCCAGCATGCCGTCAGCCAACGCACGCGGCACACCCGACAGGCCCATGAAACGGGTGAACATGATGGCACCGATCGAAAGAAAGAAGATCGACGACGTGGCGATCACTGTTTGGCGGATGGCTGTGCCCAGGGCTTGGCGTGTCAGGCTGCGGCGGAAGGCGGCGATGGACAGGGCCAAAAACGCCCCGACACTGCCTGCTTCGGTCGGTGTGAAAAAGCCGCCGAATATGCCCCCCAATACACCAAAGATCAGCACCGGGAATGGCCAGACGGATAGCAGAAGCGTCCAGAATTTCGGCCATGCGAAAGGGTTTTTTACCGGCGGTGCAAGCGATGGTTTCAGCGTGCAGCGCATCGTGATCATACCCATATAGACCAGCGCGGAAAGAACACCTGGGATCAGTCCCGCAATAAAAAGCTGGCCTATAGATTGCTCAGTAAAAATCCCGTAGAGCACCATAAGGATGGACGGCGGGATGAGTGAGCCCAATGTGCCGGATGCGGCCACCACTCCTGTAGCCAATGAAGGGTGATAGTTTGCCCGCAGCATTTCGGGCACAGCGATGCGCGACATGGCAGCGGTCGTGGCGATGCTCGAGCCCGAGGCAGCAGCGAAAAGACCGCATGCCCCGACACTGGCCGAGGCCAACCCACCTGGCACCCGCGCTAACAGCATCCGCAACAGATCAAAAGCGCCCGCCGTCAGGCCGGTACTGGCGGCGATAAAACCCATCAAGAGAAACATCGGAATGGCCGTCAGCGACCAATCCCCGATAAAGCTGAAGGGCAACGCGCTGATAATACCAAAAGCCGCCGTCAGATTTGTCATTACGGTGATGCCAATAATTGAGACAATCATCAGTGCCACACCAATCGGCGTGCGGATCGAAAGCAGCGCGAACAGGGCGGCAACACCGGCCCAACCAATCATAAGTGCACTCATCCCGCGGCCTCGTCAGTGGTGTTTCGCGTCACGGTTTTTCCTTGAATTACCATGATCACGCGCAGTAAAGCGGCTATCGCAGCCAGCGTGAAACCAAGGGGCAGCATACAACGGGCGGGCCAGACGATGATCTCTCGGCTGCCCATTACCACCTCGCCCACACGAAAGGCGCGGATGGCGTCCTGCCCTGTGCGCCATGCAATCACAGCCAGAACGGCGGCTGTCGCCATCAGCGTAAGCAGCAGACAAACTTTCTGAAGCGGTGCCGGGAAGAGGTTGAACAACAAATCAACGCTGATTTGGTCATCCTCTAATTCGACAAGCGCCATGGGAAGCATGACGATACCAACCATGTAGTAATAGGATGAAATCTCGACCGTGCCCTGGATGGGGGCATTGAACGCGACCTTTAATACGACATCCAGCGTCACATGCAGCATCATAAAAAGCAGACCCGCGCCGCCTATGTACATCAGTGTTTGCGTAAAGCGTCGAAATGCCGTTTCCATCTTTCCCCCCTTCATGCCACGCGAATTGCATGCACATGTCTCCGGCTTCTTTCTTTTCTTGCCCAGCAGCTACAGGCAAATACCATTGCTTGATCGGTTGATCGCATTTCGTTATCGGTTCCTGCCAGAGAGGGGCAATTCATGCAGAACAAACCATCAAGCCTTGGAATCCGGCATCTGCGCTATGCGCTGGCCGTTGCGGATGCGGGGGGCTTTCGGGCCGCGGCGGAAATGCTCAACATCGCCCAGCCCGCTATTTCGAAAACCGTGCGCGATACCGAAGAAGACCTGGGGTTTGAGATCTTTGTTCGAGGCACCAAAACCGTTGAGATCAGTGAAAACGGCAAGCGGTTCTTAGATGATGCGCGTCAGATTGTGGCCCAGTTTGAACGCACAATTCGCGGGTCGCGGCGCAATGGGGTGGGCGATAGGGGGCATATCATTGTTGGCTACTCGGCCTTGGCCACGTCCACTCAGTTGTCAGATGGGCTTGAAACATTTCAGGCGCTTTATCCCGGCGTTCAAGTGGAAATGCACGTCATGTCGACCGACACCATGATGCGCAACATCAAGACCGGTGCCATTGATCTGGGTTTTTTGATGGCGCATGACACTGTGCGTGATCCGGTCATTTCGCAGCGTGTTGCCTGGACCTCGCCCATCGGGTTGGTCGCGCCGCATGACACCGCTGACAAGACACTGGACGCACTGCGCACCGCGCCGTTTATCATGGGGGTTCGCGAAAATTGGCGGGCGTATCGCGCGCTATTGGATGATGCATTTGAAAAAACGGGGTTCACGCCAGTCATCGAGGACGAGGCATGGGATATTCACGTGATCCTGCAACGCGTCGCGGATGGGCGTGGATATACTTTCCATCCGATCACAGCAGAGTCGTCGATGCCTCGTGCACTGCGGATTATGCCGCTTGAGGAGCTCGATGCCGAACTTTCGATTGCGATCGCCTGGAGCGCTGCGGCAGATACGTCCCTATTGCGTATGTTTCGCGCGCAATATGCATCGCCGGCACGCGTGACTGATCGCCAACCGTGATCGGCTGATCGTATATCTCTATTTGTTTTTCGGCCTGCAAAACTTGATTTCGAACCAAACGGACGAATGACAGGATTGAAAGCCATATGGAAAACGACAGCACAGCACCTTTTCTTCTTGAAGGATCCAGTTGCGGTGTCTTGTTGCTGCATGGCTTTACCAGCACGCCGCAAAGTGTGCGCTATGTGGGCCACCGTTTGCACGCGCGGTCCGGTGCCACGGTGATGGCCCCCTTGCTTGCCGGGCATGGGACGACGCCAGAGGATTTTGCCCAAACCGGTTTTCGCGATTGGTTGAAATCTGCAGAGGACGCGTTGGAGGCGCTGAGCGCACGGTGCACGACCGTTTGCGTCGCAGGGTTGTCGTTGGGCGGGACGATCGCGTTGAACCTGTCGATCCGGCGCGGTGATCTTGTTGATAGAGTTGCCACAATCAATGGGTCAACGGGCCTTTATTCACCGCAGCAGATGAAGGCGTTTTTTGATGGCTGCACCGGCGATTTTCAACCCGGTATTGGTTCGGACATTAAAAACCCCGGCTACAAAGAGACCTGCTATGACCGCATTCCAAATGCCGTTACCCAAGAGCGGTATGTTTTGGTGACTGCAACAGGGCAAATGTTGCCACTGCTCGACAAACCTTTGTTGATCCTACAATCGCGTACGGATCATGTCGTCAGTCCTGAGAACGGCAAACGGATCGAAGGTGCAGTTGCCTCTCGTTCCATCACCTTTTGCTGGCTCGAAAATTCTTATCACGTGGCTACTCTGGATAATGATCGGGAGTTGATTGTACAGGAACTTACAAATTTTCTGACCGCAGAATAGCTCTAGTTCTCGCTGGTTACTATTTTCTCATAGGAGTGCTTGGCTCCCTGAAAGAACACCTCAACCGTGTTCTCAGCAGTTTGTACTATGCCGGCATCGACTTTGACATTATAAACGAATTTTCTGATGTCCAACTTTATATGACGACGGACACATTTGTAGAGAAAACCGAGCAAGATCATCTAAGTCCAGTTTCAGTTGACGTATTAGGCCTCCGATGCGGCACAGCGGAAGACCGCTTTCCGCCCTCTATGACCGTCAGACCATGCCCACCGCCCTACCGGTGAATTGGCTTTTTGCCACCCTCCTCCTGCAGCATCGCTTCCATGTCGTTCAAGCCATCGACTGCAGAGCGCATCTGCGCCTCATCATCCACGCCCACTGTCTCGGCATCCGCAACCTGGCCCCCAAAATCCATTTCCATCTGTCGCTGTTCCTCGGCGATTACGGCTTGAACGACAGGCGCAGTCTTCTTTGGGGTGACATCGGTTTGCCCTGACGATTGGCCATCAGCAGCCTGGCGTGCGGCCTCAACGTCGGCGTCGGGTCCGCCTGCTCCGTCCGAAGGCGGCGTCATCGGCATGGCGCGCACACTCAGCGGCAGATTGCCCTTCGGTCCCCCTCCCCCCGGCTCCGGAAACGGCAACTCGCCCGTCTGTGCCGCGTGGATCGCCTTGAACAGCCGATCGTCAAAATATTGGATCCGCTTCGCGCGGACCGGCATCTGGGCATCGATGACCATGACGATCTCGTCGAGCGGTAGGCGGCGCGCCTCGTCTTCAGGGAGCAAGGAGCTTTCTTCAGTCCGTGTGGATTGGCTGCGGCCTTCAAAGGGGTTTTTGCCGATGGACTGAGAGCGCGTGACGACGGTCTTCGTGGTCTTGCCAACCGCCTTACTCAGCTCTTCGACGGTCTTTTCATCAGATGGCGTCAGGTAGAGTTTCACGCCGGCGTTGCCCTGCAAAGCACGGCGCGTATTTTCACCATAGATTTCGTCGAGGGCGGGAATGGTTTGGGTGACCACGGCCAGGTGACCGCGATAGGTGCGCAGGGTCTCGATGCTCTCGACCACGATGGGCATCTTACCGAGACGGTTGAACTCGTCGAGCATGATCATCACCGGCCAGGGCTCGTCGGGCCCGGGGTCCTTTTCCTGCATGGCCGAGAGCAGGTCGGAGAAAAACAGCCGGATCAGCGGCGCGAGCGGCTTCACCATCAGCGGCTGGACGACGAGATAGACCGAAAAGGGCTTCTTGCGGATCGTCCGGAAATCAAAGTCCGACACCGCCGTCGCCTCATCGATGGCCGGGTTCTGCCATTGGTCGAGCCCCGAGGTCATCAGGAGCGAGACATAGGAGGTCAGCGTGTCATTGTTGGTCGAGGCCAGCCGCGTGAAGATCAGCTTGGCCGCCCGGTTGTCCACCTCATGGCCCCGCGCGAAATACTCCTTCTGCTTGTTCCCGCCCGAGGCCGCGATGCGGTAGATCTCGCCCAAGGTCGGACGCTTGCGCTGGAAGGCCAGCAGGCCTGCCGCCACGAAGAGATCGATCCCGCCTTTGAGGAGGCCCTGTACCCGGTCGCTGTCACTTTGCAGGAAGAGCGTCGCGAGAAGCTGCAATTCCATCTGCTGGCGTGCGGGGTCTTTCAGTTGATAGATGCGCAGGAGCGGGTTGTAGCGATGCGTGCGCTTGCCCTCCCAATCTGTGGGGGCAAAGCGATAGACCTTGTCGCCTTGGGCTGCGCGGTGCCGGGCCGTGGCCTCGAAACACTCGCCCTTCACATCGAGCGTCACGGCGGAGCCTTGCCAGGCCAGCAGGTTCGGAATGACAAAGCCCGTGGTCTTGCCACGGCCCGTGGGGGCCACGATCAGCGCATGCGGAAAAACCTTCGAGCAAATGTAATTGGCGCGGGAGCCCGGCGTCCCCAGCTTGCCGAGGATGAACCCGGTCCCGGGCGCCCCGAAGAAGCCATTGGACTTCATCTCGCGCGCACTCTGCCAATGGGTCTGGCCGAAGCGTGTGAGGGCCGAGCCTGAAAGGGCGAGGCTCAGCATCAGGCCGGCGGCGGCAAAGCTGCCGATGATCAGGTGAATAAGTTGCGCGTCCTCCGGGCGGCGATCGAGGATCGCCAGATAGTTCTGCGCGATATAGGCAAAGTCGATCTCTGCCCCGAAGCCGAGATCCTGGTAGGTCAGCACCGCCGAGGCGATGGTATAGCCCATGGCCCCGGTCACAAGCGTTACCAGAAAGGCCCCTGTTGCGATCCGCGCTTTTCCCATGGGCGCGCTCAATGGACCTGTCCCCGCTCGGTCTCGCCATCCACATCGCCAGTGCGGTGTTTTTCATATTCGGCGTCGGCGAGATCATCGACCACCTGGCGCAAGGCCTCCGTGTTGGCCGTCGCGGCATCCGATTGCAGGTAGACCTTGGCGACATAAAGCCGGTCGAGGCGGTCCTCGAGAACCTTCTCCAGCGCATCGGCATCGCCAGATGTGAGCCGGTCGAGTTGGCGAACGTCCAGTACCCGCGCGATCTCGTCGCGGAAGGCGTCCCGCTCCGCCTCGGTCTCGAAGGGCGCGGACAACTCCCCCGCCCGCTCATGGTCCAGAACACGCGCAATCTCGTCTGCAAGGCGGTCGGCACGGTCAGACTGCGAAGCAGTTTCACCGCGGGCTGCGAGGAGTGTGTCGCGCGTGCCAACCCCAAGCCCCTCGCGCAACTCGTTTTCGCGGCGGACCTGATTGATGGCCTCCGTGTCGCGTATCTCGACGACTGCCGCATAGGTCGCGCCAAGCCCACGGGCGAGGTGGGACGGCATGTCCGGATAGCGCGCTCGTAAGTCATCCGTGACAGCATCTGCAACGGGCGTGCGGAGGTCGCGTCCCTCCATGATGCGGTCGACCTCGCTGGTGATCTCGCTGGCGCGGGCCGCATCGGTGATGGTCTCCCTGTAAGGCTCAGACCGGTCGATCACATCGCCAGGCCGTGCGAGCAAGTCCGGGTGTGCCTCGAGATACGCGCGCTGCTCGGTCTCGATCCGGCGCTCCGCCCTTGAGACAACCTCCCAGTCCCGGTCCTCGATCTGCTGCGCGGTCAGGCCCTCTGCGCGCATCTCCTGACGGATTGTCCCTTCCATCGCCCGCACCGCGCCCTCATGATAATGGAACTGCTCGCTGATCGGTTCCGCTTCCATGACGCCATCCCGGTGCAGCACGTTTTCCCGTTCCAAGAGCGTGCCGAGCGCGACATGCACATCGTTGAGACTGTCTCGCGCCTGTTCCAGATCGGCGCGGCGTTCGAGGTTCAGATCGCGCGCCTCGGCCACCTTGGAGAGATCATTGGCGATCCATTGATGCTCCAGCGCGGCGCTCGAGGCCCCGGTCTCGATCCGGGCCACCACTTCCGATGTGCTGATCCCGGTGCCCCGTAGTGCCGCGTCAATGCGCGATCTCAGATCGGGCTCTGCCAGACGCTCGCGCTGGCTGGCGTCGATATTGGCCTCGGAATAGATCCCGCCCTCCGAGGGGGTCTCTGACAGCGTGGATGATCGCAGCCCCAAGGGCTGCATGTGCTGGACCTGCGTCTGGATCTCGATGAGGCGCTTTTCCAGCACGGGACGTTCTGCGTCAGACTTCTCGGCGATCATGCCCTGCACCCGCGCGAGCTTTTCCGCATAGAGGCTTCTCAGATCCTCGAAGCTTTGATCCTCGGCCATATACACATCTCCTGTTCTGTCCACCTGTCCGCCATGCGCCAGCACCTCGCCCGCGCGGAAGAGTGCCGCGGCGATGTCTTCCCGGGCCTCCCGGGAGGCCTCCACGGCAAGCGAATGGTAGACGGTTCTGGTGTTGGCGATCTCCGCCAGCGTCCGGGTCAGGTCCTGCCCCACGCGTTCGCGCTCGCGGGGCGCGCGACCCTCTTCTTTCGCGGCGTAGACCTCGCTGGTCCGGGCTGGGTAATGTACAGCCCCGCGATCCACCCGGCGCGTGGCCTCCAGGCGCACGCCATACTTCTCGGCCTCCTCGACCATGGCGAGGCGGAAGTCGTCATAGTTGAAGCGATGGTTGCGCCCCAAGAAGAAGAACTCGCCTTCCTGCGAGCGACGGTTCAGCACCAGATGCGCATGGGGGTGATCGCGGTCCTCATGCACCGCGATGATGTAGTCGAAATGCCCCGCGTCGGTCTGGAAGAACCGCTCCGCCACATCCGTCGCAATGTCGCGCACATCCTCCCCGCGCGTGCCGATGGGGAAGGACATTAGCATGTGGGTGGTCTGCCCAAGCTTGGGCTTGAAGCCCGCATCCCAGCGCTTTGCAAAGCGCTCGGTCAGATCCTTGATGTCGCCCGCCTCGAGCTTCGCCTTCCCATCCAGGAACCCGCTACTGTCCACGATATGGGTGGACTTGGTCGTGAGGTAATCGAGCTGGTTTGCGAGCTGCGATTTGGTATGCGTGCCGCCGCCCCGGATCGCCTTGAAGACCGCTGGCCGGTGCCCTGCAGCCGCGCGCACAAGCTGGCTCTGCTTGGCGACATGCAGCCCCTGCATCGAGCCCCGGACGCGGCTCCAGCCATCCCGGAAGACCTCGCCCGTGACGGCATGGACGGCATCATTCAGCCGCATGGGCAAACTCCCTCAGCGCGGCCGTGGCCTGCAGCTGCATTGCGTCCCGACGGCGGCGCAGGAGCAGGTCGATCTCGTCAGCAGAATCCAGGATGAACCGCGCCAGCCCGCGCATCTGCGCAAGGCGCAATTCGGTGAACTCGGCACTCGTCCCTCCACCGGCCCCCTGCCCCATCCGGTTGGCCTGCGTCATCTGCTTGGCGATCTGTGCGACCCCATTGCCGACCTCGTGCAGCGAGGCGCGGTAGCGCGCCATCTCTGCTGCCATCTGCGCGTCCGGAACGAACACCCCGCCTGCGGCCTGAATGAGCCGCCGCAGCCCCTCGGCCCGGCTCTCGATCCCCGCCTTCGCCAACACCGCGTCGAGGGCTTCAAGCTCCGCGGCCGTCACCTTCACACTGACTGCTGAGACCGGGATCGCGGCATCGGCCTGGCGCTCGGCATCAGCTTTCAGGACGTAGCGCACGGCTCGCGATGTGACCTCGAAACGCTCAGCCAGCTCGGACGTCGACACACCCTCCGCGGCCTCGCGGACGATCTGCATCTTCTCGATCTCTGTCAGGCGTTTTGTTCGGGACATGCGGAAGAAAGACCCCCTATTTCCTGCCACCTTCCACCAAGGCTGCCCCTACATTACGATAATATACCAGACTGTCAATTATATACTAACGTCGCATTCAGTCTCAGGCAGCCTTGGTGTCCGCTTCCCCCGCGGCCCGCAGGGACGCGGCTCTGCCGCCCTCACCACCGGGCGACCCACCTGTCCAATGGGTCCCCTTCCCCAAAACCGCCCGAAGGTCTGGCCGAACACGCATGTGTTCGGACGGAACCGCGGGCGGGCGCAAACCCCACCGACAGGGCGGAAAGGCAGGGTCAAGGAGGGCCAGATTTGGGCCCCTAAATCTCTGCCGCAAAAACCGGGAGGCCCTGGCCGATAGGTTTTTGTGGATGGCCCCCTTGAGGCTGACTGGCCGGTCTGTCGCGGCATGATCATTCCGGGGGGAGTGCGTCCGCTGAACGCGCAAGGACCAGCATCCCTGGAACAGGGATCGGGCCGCCCCAAGATCGTCCTGGGCGGCCCATCCTCGTCAGAGGATTTAGTCCTGGGGATCTTTCGCGCTCGGTGGGAACATCACCAGCTCCGAGACCGCGACCGGGAAGTCGAGCTTGAGGCTGAAGAACTCCGAGCCGTCCCCGTTGCGAGTGTTGCGGAACATCGCACCCACGCGCTGAAAACGGGTGCGCTCCTGGCCATCGGTATCGGTGAACTTGACGGGAACGGTGGCGACGTAATGGTTGGTCATTTGGGTTACTCCTTGTTGCGATGGGGATCACCCGGCACGGGGGCAAGAGGCCCGGTCGCAAGCGCAAATGCGGAGGGTCCGCGGCTAGCCGTGGAAGCCGTATTTGTGCTTGCCGAAGCGTGAGCTGAGGGCACGATTGGGCTGACCCCGTGCGATCCACATCTATGAGCAAAAAGGAGTGACACGGATGACCCTTGCCATCACGCCGACGCCACCATCCGCGTCCGCGTCCCGCCGCGCCTGGCCGGGGTGCTGACGGAGCCCGCCCGCGTGGATGCGATGTTCCGAAACACGCCCCGAGGGACGTGCAGGTGTTCAGCCTCATGTGCGACGTCTCGACCCCTCGCGTCTTGCCCCGCTGACGATGTGCGATGTGCGCACCATCCCCAGCCCGCACCGATGCGGATGGGCCGCACTCTGACGGACTTGGTAGAGGGATAACGGTGCTGGCCACCGCAGACTGCCGATCACGCGTGACCGATCGCACGCGCCATGAGACATGACGAAAGGGCCGCGCCAAGCGCGACCCCCTCTCTTCAATCCTGCGCAGTCTTCTTCGCCGGGTCCGCAACCCGCATGACCGTCAGGCCTTTCGCTTCCGCCTTCTGCCCGAGGTTCAGCGCGACCCCGTTGCCGCCGAAGAGGACAACCCCCGTCGCGGCGAACTTGTCGTCCAGCATTTCGTCATTGCACTTGAACGGTGCCGCCCGCCCGTGCGCGGACCAGCGCGGATCAAAGCGCGCCTGTGCTATCCCGCGTGCCCGGGCCCACCGAGCCGCAATCATCTCCGCCCCGTGCTTGCCACCCTTGTGGCAGAGGAATATCTCCTGGTTGCGGTTCTGCTTGATCCGTTCGCGAACCTTGTCGAGCGTGTTGAAGATCACATCGACATCGGTCCAGTCGGTGGCGCCTGAGACGATCAGGGGCACCCCCTCGACTTTCGACTTCTCGGCGGTCTCGCGGTCGTGCTGCTCCAGCAGCTGCCGCGCCTCGAAGACCGCCCCGGTCTCCTGCGCCCGGACGCTCGCGCGCGAGCCCACTGCCGGGATGAAGGCGTGGCCCGTTTCGATCTCGTAGCATTCCGCCGCAGCCTCGCCCATCACCTCGATGGCGCCGACAATCTCGCGCAGCTGCACAAAGCGCGCCTGCGCCTCTTCGAGCGCGGTCTCAGCGATCTCCGATCCGTCGTGGGATTTTGCCAGCGCGCCGATCTTGTCGGCGGTGCGGTCGACCTCCTTGCCGAGCGCCACCTTGCGGCGCTGGAGGATCGTCGCGAGCCCATGGGCCAGCGGTTCGATTTCCGCTTCGAGCCCGGTCCCACGCAGCGGACCGAGGAGAGCCTCGAAGCTTTCGCGGATGATGCGGTCAGTCAAGACGTGATCCTCGGGGATCGGCAGCTGCGCGTCCTTCTCGGTCAGTCCGAAAAGCTCGATGGTCTCGTAGGTGTTTGCAGTGTCGTAAGCCATGTTTGTTCTCCAGATATTGGGTTCGACCACCACGTGAGTGTGGGGGCATGGCCGAATGTCTGGTTCGCCGAATCTGTCCGGGTCAGGGACGGCGTAGCCGCCGGCTTGCCGGGCGCAAAAGTTTTCCGAGCGCTGCACCCGACACATGCGCGCCCTCACGCACGGGACCGCCCCACGCCACAGCCCCTGCCCGCGCCGAAAAGTTTTGCGATCCTTGACGCGGGCTGATTTGGGGGCCATCCGAAGGATATGCTTCCGCACTCATGTGTGTGTGTTTTGACGGTAGGTTTGCCCGACCCGAGCAGGCAAACGGCCCGACCGGACATGGGAGACGGATGAAGCGGCGGGATCGTTTTGCCCCGCAAAACAGACCAGAGCGCAATCCGGCGGAGCGGCCAGGAAGGGACGTGCTCGCGAGGCGGGCAAACCGGGGGCCTGGGTACGACGCCGCGGTGAGGCCGCATGGCCGAATGCGCGACGGACCGAAGGGCCGTTCTCCCTTGCGACTTGGCGTACCGAGCTGGGGAGGACCTAAGGTGATGGACGCATCTCACTACGTCAGCCCGATCAGCTTGCCAGACATCGCAAGAATCGGTATTCTATTGGAGCACCAAGGAGTTTGCCATGAGCGTTCAAAAGCAATCAGTCAGTTTCACCGACACGGCCTACACCTTCGCACGGGAACTGGTCGAAGCGGGCGAGTACCCGAACATGAGCGCGGCGGTCTCGGGTGAATTGGCGAAGGCCAAGGCAGAGCGGGATCGTGAACGGTCTTTGTTTGAGGCAGAATTAGAACGCCGCCTGACTCTGCCACTCGACCAATGGGAACCTGTCGGTGAAGCCTCCAACGCCACTGCAGGTGCACGGGCTCATCTTGCGGCGATGGCTCAAAAGACCTGATGCGTTTTGTCAGGCATCCGTTCTTCGAACGGGACCTTATCGGTATCGTTGATCATATTGTCGACGTGACTGACGGTGACGTTGCTGCAGCAAGCCGCAGGCTCGATGAAATCGATACCCTTATCCATAAGATTGCCGAAAACCCAAAATCCGGTGCTCGCCTCAGCGGCAAGCTGGACGGATGGCTTGTGCGCCATGGCGGCGCAGGTCACCGACTGACCATCGTATTCAAACCGGACATGGATACTGAGGTCATCTATCTTGCGCTTGTCGCCTTCGGAGGCAAAGATTGGATAAGGCTGGCGTCAGCAAGACGGGTGTTCGCGGACTAAGCTCAGAGCCGACCTCAACATATAAGTCCGAGATCGGACCTTCGCTGCGCTCGACCTGAATAGAAAACACGCGGGACAAAACAGACTTATGCAGGCGCGGCTGTTGCTGACGCAGCATTAGTTCGCACGCGCGGCGCGTTCATCGCTATGTCGCAGCTGATGTCGCCATACCGGTCGATCAGAGGCCCCGATTGTGCCTGAGCCAAGACCGAACTTTCGCCGTACGCTTCGCCAATATGAAAGATGGTGGGACAGAGATACCGTTCGCGAAACTCAAGCTAACGGCTGCTTTACTCGTGTAGGCTGCCGCCAAAGCCATCCTTCATCAAAGCGTCCAACATAGGACAAGCCGCAGAGCCATCGTCGCAGTTCTTGGAAAGGCTCAAGAGCGCGTCTTGGAGGCGCACTAAGTTCTCAATCTTGGCGGTGATCTCACTCAGATGGTTCTCAGCCATTGCTTTTACCTCGCCACAGGATCGGTCACTCTGCTCGGTCAGAGATAGAAAGGTCTGAATAATCGAGATCGGGAAGCCCAAATCGCGACACCGGCGCACGAACCTGAGTTTGGCGATTTCATCTGACGAGTACAGCCGACGCCCTCCTGCAGAGCGCCCCGGCTTCGGAACAACACCCTCTCGTTCATAGTATCGGATCGTTTCGATGTTCACGCCGCTTTGTTCTGACGCTTTGCCGATGGTGAACATTTCGCTTGCTCCTATAGTGGCTACAGGAAGTAGAAAAGCAAAATGGACATGAATGCAAATCAACAACCCTTGGCGGACACCGGCATCGCTGCCCGCCTATTGATGCCCTTCGCTGCGCTTTTAGCGCTGTTGTCGGCGTCATGTTGCGTTTTGCCTATCGGCCTTTCGATACTAGGCCTTGGCGGTGCATGGCTCACCATGCTTGGGCCATTCATCGCTTATCGAGGGTTCATTCTTGCAGGTGTCGCGATTGCCCTCGTTTGGGCTTGGTATCGGGTGCTGCGGCGCAAGCCATGCTCAACGCGCAGGCGGTCTGCAATTATCTGGACGTCACTTGCATCTATCGCCTTTTTGATCGCGCTGTCTTCGCCGCTCTGGGAGGCGTCAGCGCAACGTTTTATGTGGGATTTGTGGAGATCGACTCGATGAAGAACAAACTCCTGGCGCTCGGGGTGGGTGGCACGATCTTGGTCGCGCTCTGTTGCTTCACGCCGTTGCTGCCGGTCGCGCTGACCGCGCTTGGTCTGACGGGCTTACTTGGTGTCGTCTACAGCGATGCTGTCTTGCTGCCGATATTGGCAGGATTTCTCATACTCACGGGGTACGCGATATGGCGACAGAAGACGCAAAAGTAGTGCTGCAATCGACTCTCACCTGTCCATCTTGCGGGCACGTTGAAACCGAGACTATGCCGACCGATGCCTGCCAGTGGTTTTATGAATGCAAGTCATGTCAGACCGTCTTGAAACCGCTAGAGGGGGATTGCTGCGTCTACTGTTCTTACGCAACGGTTCCATGTCCACCAATCCAAGAAGGCAAGTCCTGCTGCGGTGTTTAGGTATGCACGGGCTTAATCTGCTTGGGTACCTGTTATCTCGCCGAATACGATTTCTCGCCATCTGGTGCCATAGCTACAATCTCTCGGCAACCGTATGGCTTGTCGGTGATCGGGCTTTTGAGCTTTGCGCCTCGGCGCTCGAATTCGTCATGCAGCGCTTCTATGTTTTCTACCCAGAAATAGGCCGCCCACCCATGTTTTCGGAATCCAAATGTTCGATGACAAGCAAGCATGATTGTCTGACCATCTCGGTCCAAAGTCACAAATTTTGGACCAGCCCCAATCTCCGTACCAAGTTCAAATCCGAGCCGCTCTACAAAAAAGTCCCGCATCGGTCTTACTGTGCGGCTGTTCACCTGTAGCACTGCGGCGGTTCGTTGGAAGCAAGAGGAAGGGATTTCTTCAGTGTTCATCTTACGACTATTGCCATAACCAACTACCAATACCAGTAAGTCAAGTGACTGACTTAGCAGGTTGGCTAACACCCTTTTTCCGCAACTGTAATTCTGGTTATCGATATCAGTGCTCCCTCTCACAAAGTTCATGATCAGCCAGAGACGCCAAGACATAGCAGTCTTCAGAAACGCCGTGCCCATCACATCCCTTCGAAATTCGCGTGAGTTCCTTTTCCAAAAGCTTGAGCCGTTTGATTTTCGCGCGAACATCTGCAAGCTGCGAAACAGCAATGTCTGTTGCGGCCTCGCACGATCTGTCTGGATGATCCTGTAACTCGATGAGCGATGATATCGTCTCAATCGAAAATCCCAGATCACGAGCGTGACGAATGAAACTCAGTCGTTCCAATCCTTCCTTATCGTAGCGTCTTTGGTTGCCACTCGTGCGCTCGGCTTCTGCCAAAAGTCCCATTTCTTCATAGTAACGAATGGTTGGAACCTTGACCTTTGTGCGTTTTGAAAGCTCGCCGATAGAAAACATGAAGAAACCTCTTGAACCTCTAGTCACTAGAGACATTACACTATCATCAACGTAAGATGAAAGAGGATTCACCCATGTCAGGTTGCTGCGGACACGACACCAAATTTGACGGCGTATCAGACGATTACAAGCGA
The DNA here is from genome assembly GCF_000622325.1 of Sulfitobacter geojensis. NCBI lineage: Bacteria > Pseudomonadati > Pseudomonadota > Alphaproteobacteria > Rhodobacterales > Roseobacteraceae > Sulfitobacter > Sulfitobacter geojensis. The sequence goes on along the minus strand of NZ_JASE01000002.1, from coordinate 100,386 downwards.
AGGCTTTGGATCGTCATTGCATTGAACGCGACGATGTTCGCAGTTGAAATGACGGCTGGCCATTTGGCGAAGTCACAGGCGTTGCAAGCCGACGCTCTCGACTTTGCGGGTGATGCAATGACCTATGGCATTTCTCTGGCCGTCATTGGTGCCTCTCTTCGCGCCCGTACCAATGCCGCGCTGTTCAAGGGGTTTAGCCTCTTGTTGATGGGACTTTGGGTCTTCGGATCGACTATCTACCGCGTATTTTATGTCGGAGTTCCCACAGCCGAGATCATGGGTGCAGTTGGCTTTCTGGCATTGCTCACCAACCTTGCCAGTGTATTTTTGTTGGTTCGCTACAAAGACGGTGACGCCAACGTCCGTTCAGTTTGGCTATGCTCGCGCAATGACGCCATCGGCAACGTCGCTGTCATGTTCGCTGCCTTGGGCGTCTGGGGCACTGCAACAGGCTGGCCAGATTTGATCGTGGCAACAATCATGGCAGGACTATTTCTGTCGTCAGCGTTCCAGATCGTGCGCCAAGCCATCGCGGAGCGGCGTGAAATGATCGACCACAAACACGCAGAGGTATGATGCATAGTCTGCTGATTTTTCTGGGTCTGGGGGTTGCCGCTATGACCCTTGCAGCGATCCTCTGGTCGATTGCCTTTCCTGCGCGGCGGATATGGCCGCCCAAGCGCTACACCACACTCACGCCTTTCCTTGTCTGGATTCCCACATTCACGCTGTTTGGGGTTCTCATACTGCTTGGGGTCTGGGGCTGGGGTGATCTTGCCATTCCAAGTTGGGTGCGGTTTGGCGTCGGCCTGCCGCTCATCCTGATCGGCAACATTGTGGTATGGATGGAAGTCTCACATTTCGGGGTGCCGCAGACAGGTGGAGCCAAAGGCACCCTGCGCACCGAAGGCATGTATCGCTACTCTCGGAACCCGCAGTATATGGCTGACATTGGTATCGTCGGTGGCTGGATGATCTTGTCAGCGGCGCTGTGGGCAATGGTAGTCGGATTGGCTGGAATAGCAGTGCTTATTGCCGTACCGTTTTCCGAGGAGCCATGGCTCAAAGATCAGTACGGAAGCGCGTTTGAACAGTACGCGTCACGTGTGGGGAGGTTCTTCTGAGGTACGCAACGAGCCAAAGTCGGATTGCGACTGACACCAAAAATGTAACAACGCTAAAAAGCTAGGCAGGCATTCCATCAGCTTTCGGGAGACTGGGGTCCATTTGATCCCAAGGCTGTGCGCTCTTCACGTAAATGTCACGGCTTGGCTGGTACCAACTCGGATCATCCAAACTTCCCGCGAACAAGATCATTGCTCCTTCGCTTGCCTTGTTGATCAGAAACAGCGGTGATCCACATTCAGAGCAGAAACCGCGAAGCATTGCATGGCCGCGATCAGCTTGGCGCTCGAACCACTTTGGTTCACCTTTCTCAAGCCTGAAATCAGTCTGTTTCACTAGCACAGCTGGAAAATAGGCACTTCCAGTGGCCTGCTGGCAATCGCGGCAATGGCAGTTACCCATGTAGCGGGCAACACCTTCGGATTTGTATCGGACTGCTCCACACGAGCACCCACCGGAAAACTGCTCAGGCAACATGATCTTTCCTCTCCAGTTCATTTTAGGAAGGAGAACCAACTACGCAACAACTCATAGTCCTTATCTACCTGGTTTCTGTAGGGCAACGAAAGTCCGCTATCTGAAAATGGGTATTTGCGTCTAGGTTCATGTCTCATCGTCCCGTCGACGCTTCGCAAGTTCGCGATAAAGAGCGGGTGGCTGTTGAATGTCATTGAGAACTGACCCGGTATTGTCACCGAGATTTGACCCGCCTTTATTGTTTATCAGCAGTTAGGTTTTGGTCAATGTTGGGTAAGCGGTGCGCTGCTCCCACACTTACGGCATGACGCTTGATCTGCGATTCAGAGGCTTCTTTGAATTGTGGGGAGTTTCTCGATGGGAGCTACAAGCGAGTTTCTGGCAAGGTTGCCGCGGCGTTCGGATGGCAAGCGGGATTGGCCTCCGGAGTTGAAGGCACGGATTGTTGCGGAGACGTTGATTGAGGGCGAGACTGTCAACGCGGTCGCTAAACGGTATGAGCTGATCCCCAGCACGGTTTCTGATTGGCGGCGGATGGCGCGGCAGGGCAAGCTGGTTTTGCCCATCTTGGACGGCATGGACTTTGTGCCTGTTGAGGTTGAGACGCCTGCGTCTGTCGCCCAGCCTGTTCCCACGGCATCCTCCAGCATGCTTGATGTGATCAAAGGCGATGTCACTGTTCGTCTTGATGCGGCTACGCCAGCGGCGCGGATCGGCGAGATCGCGCGGGCTTTGGCGACGTGATCACGCCATCCCACAAGGTCCGGATTTTTGTGGCCAGCGATCCGGTGGACTTCCGTAAAGGCCATGACGGGCTGGCGGCTCTGGTGCAGAGCCAGTTGCGCCAGAAGCCGTTTGATGGGTCAGTCTATGTGTTCCGGGCCAAGCGGGCGGATCGGCTGAAGCTGATCTACTGGGACGGCAGCGGGCTGGTGATGGCGTACAAGCGGCTGGAAGATAACAGCTTCACATGGCCAGCCGTTAAGAACGGGGTGATGCGTCTGGAACCGGCCCAGTTCGAGGCGCTGTTTGCAGGGTTGGATTGGCGACGCGTGCGCCCCTTGGAGGTGGCAGCCCCAGCTGCGGCGGAGTGACTCACAGGGGCGTTTGCGCGGGTCATTCCACCCTTGTTTTGGTATGACATCGGGCATGACCGTGCCTGACAAATTGCCCGATGACATTGCCGAACTGAAGGCGATCATCCGTGCGCAGCAGGATCAGAATGCGCGGCTTGAGGCGCTGGTTGCCTCCTTCAAGAAGGCGCTGTTTGGAGCCAAATCCGAGAAGATTGATCCGGCCCAGTATGAACTGGAACTCGAGGATATCGAGACCGCCATCGCGCAGGTGGAAGCCGAGATCGACGCGGACGAGCGCACTGCGCCCGTGCGGCCCCCAAAGCCGCGCCAGACCAACCGGGGGTCACTGCCCAAGCATCTGGAACGGGTTGAAGTGGTCATCGAGCCAGAGCTGTCATGCCCGTGCGGAACCGAACGTCATGTGATTGGCGAAGATGTCAGCGAGCGACTAGACATCATCCCGGCCCAGTTCCGGGTGATTGTCACGCGTCGCCCCAAATATGCCTGCCGGTCCTGTGAGGGCGGGATCGTCCAAGCCTCAGCTCCCGCCCACATCATCGCGGGCGGCATGCCAACCGAGGCCACGCTGGCGCATGTGATTGTATCAAAATACGCGGATCACTTGCCGCTCTATCGCCAGGCGCAAATCTACAGCCGACAAGGCATTGATCTGGATCGCTCGACTTTGGCCGCATGGGTTGGCAAGTCAGCGTTTGAGTTGACCCCAGTTTATGATGCCCTGATGGCCGATCTGAAGGGCTCCACCAAGCTCTTTATGGATGAAACGCCTGCGCCGGTTCTGGCACCAGGGCGCAAACGCACCAAAACCGGGTACTTCTGGGCTCTTGCCCGCGATGACAGGTCCTGGGGCGGTGATGATCCGCCCGGCGTGGCCTTTACCTATGCGCCCGGTCGATCCGGCCAGCACGCGGACAATATCTTGAAGGGCTTCAGCGGCATCCTGCAGATTGGACCTGTCGCGGTTTGATGCCGCTCCTTTGATAGCATTTACTGCAGCAAAGGAGACTGACTATGGGACTGAAACGGACGGACGAATTTCGCCAAGATGCAGTGCGGATCGCGCTGACCAGCGGGCTTACGCGCAAACAGGTGGCGGATGATCTAGGCGTCGGGATGTCGACGCTGAACAAATGGATCACAGCCCACCGAGATACGGATATGATATCGAAGGAGGATTTGAGCCTTGCCCGAGAGAATGACCGGCTTCGGCGTGAGAACCGCATTCTCAAGGAGGAAAGGGAAGTGTTAAAAAACCGTTCCGGATCGGAGCCCGCCTGTGCGCGGTAGAAACAGCCTGTGCTATGGTCGCCCCATGAAGGGCAGCGGCCGTTCGCTTATTGGTGGTCTGTGTAAGGACAGAACCCCGTTAAAAAACGTGGTCCATGGGTTGATGCGAACTTGAGAGTGGTGACGCCGCCCTGCGGTGATCCCGGTTAGGAAGATGACGGATTTGCATAGCCCACGCCCTTCTGTTGCCAACAGGAGGATGGAAGATGGCAAAGCAAAAGACCCAGCTGATTGAGGCCGTGAACATTGGCGCTGCTGCGGTTGATATAGGTTCACGCGAACACATGGCCGCGGTAAATCCTGATGTGACGGATTCGCCAGTACGTGCGTTTGGCACCTTCACCCATGACCTGCATAATTTGGCTGACTGGTTCAAATCGCACGGTGTCACGAGTGTCGCCATGGAATCCACTGGCGTGTATTGGATCCCAGCCTACGAGATCCTCGAACAGCACGGCTTTGAGGTCATTCTGGTGAATGCACGTTACGCCAAGAACGTGCCGGGTCGTAAGACCGACGTCAGTGACGCCAGTTGGCTGCGGCAACTGCATTCTTATGGGTTGTTGCGTGGCAGCTTCCGACCATCTTCCGAGATCGCCACTCTGCGGGCGTATCTGCGGCAGCGAGAACGGTTAGTTGAATACGCTGCAGCTCATATCCAGCACATGCAGAAGGCCCTGATGGAAATGAACCTCCAACTGCATCATGTTGTGTCTGACATCACGGGCATTACAGGGATGAAGATCATCCGTGCGATTGTCGCGGGCGAACGTGATTTGGACGTGTTAGCCGGGTATCGCGACGTGCGTTGCAAGGCTTCAACAGAGACAATCAAAGCAGCGCTCAATGGGAATGATCGCCCCGAACACATCTTCGGGCTGACCCAGTCGCTCGAACTCTATGACTTCTATCAAGCCAAGATGCTGGAATGTGATCACCATCTTGAGGCGACGCTTGCGGCATTGGGTGCAGATACCGAACATGATCCCAGTCGACTGCCACGCCCGCGCACAAAGACCAAGCAAGTCAGCACGCCGTCATTTGATGTACGGGCTGCACTGTTCGGTGTTCTCGGCGTTGATCTGACTGAAATCCATGGGATGGGGCCTTCATTGTCGCTCAAACTGGTTGGCGAATGTGGCACTGACCTGCGCGCATGGCCAAGCGCCAAACACTTCACGTCCTGGCTGTGTTTGGCACCGGGCAACAAGATATCTGGGGGAAAGGTACTGTCATCTCGGACGCGACGGTCATCAAGTCGCGCCGCAGCACTGTTGCGTTTGGCCGCTGTCACAATCGGGCGTAGCGATACCGCCCTTGGTGCCTTCTACCGCAGATTGGCAGCACGCGCGGGCAAGGCCAAAGCAGTCACCGCAACAGCGCGCAAAATCGCCGTCCTGTTCTACAACACCCTCCGACACGGCATGACCTACAAAGACCCCGGCGCATCGCATTATGAGGAACGATACCGCAATCGCGTACTCGGCAATCTCAAACGTCGCGCCAAGTCGTTTGGCTATGATTTGCAAGAGTTACCACCGGAGGCTGACATGGCTGTTTCTTAGGAAGGCCACGGTGTTCTTTGCGAGCCAAAAGCCGTGAGGTTTAAGTTCATCGAAGAACACCGATCTGCGTTTTCCATTGATCTGATGTGTCGTGTAATGGCTGTCAGTCCGCACGGCTTACGTGCCTTCCGCAGCCGACCTGCAAGCCGTGGACAGCGGTCTGATCTGGTGACGCTGGCACATATCAAAGAGCAATCGCGTCTCAGTCTTGGCAGCTACGGCAGACCTCGAATGACCGAAGAGTTGAAGGAGATCGGGCTGAACGTCGGTCATCGCTGTGTGGGCCGTTTGATGCGCGGAAACGGCATATCCGTTGTCAGAACCCGCAAACACAAGGTGACCACCGACAGCGATCACAAGTTAAATATTGCGCCAAACCTGCTGGATCGGGATTTTGTGGCTGACCAACCGAACCAGAAATGGGCGGGCGACATCAGTTATGTTTGGACCCGAGAGGTCTGGCTTTATCTTGCGGTGATCCTGTACCTGCATTCACGTCGTGTCATTGGCTGGGCGGTCAGCAATCGCATGAAGCGTGACCTGGCGATCCGCGCGTTGAAGATGGCCATCGCGTTCCGGCAACCACCCAAAGACTGCATCCATCATACGGATCGCGGGTCGCAATACTGCTCTCACGATTATCAGAAGATCCTGCGCCAGCATGGCTTCAAGGTTTCCATGAGCGGCAAAGGAAATTGTTATGACAATGCGGCGGTTGAGACGTTCTTCAAAACCATCAAGGCTGAACTGATCTGGCGGCATCCTTGGGAGACGCGGCGGAAGGCTGAGATGGCCATCTTCGAATACATCAATGGCCTCTATAATCCGCGTCGCCGCCACTCAGCACTGGGCTGGAAAAGCCCCGTCGCATTCGAAAGAAAAGCGGCTTAAACGAGCACTTGGGGCGGCACGAAAACGCGACAGGTCCAGCTCGCCGATCCAGCGCACGGGAATGTCCCGACCCGCGCTATTGGTCAGGGTCAGGCCGAAAACCCGTTCCGCCTCGAACAGGCCTTGAGCGTGGTGGCGCATGGCTCGGTGCGTGAAGAGGGCGAGGTGTTCTTTCGAGGCATCGAACCAGTCATGTATGGACTGATAGTCAGACGGCACCCCGCCGAATTTGCCGGCAGAGCTTTCAGCATGATGAAGCGGGTGAGCCATATCAAAGCCCCTCGTCATAGCTGTGCGAGCATTCAACGTAGCGGTCGGCGTGATCGAGGGTGATGCTGTCTGCTGCAATGTCCCAGGTCAGCGTGCCGTAGCCGCCCTCGTTGTTCTCGAACCCCGGATGATGGTGATAGGCGAGTGACCAGGCGAAATCGCCCACGGCGGTGACAAGCGCTTCCGGCAGTTGGACCTCCGCAGGCTGCACAGTCACGTCCTCGACATTGCCGGAGTCGCCATAGCCTTCGTATTCGGCGGTGACCTCGTTGATGCCAAGCGCGCGCAATTGCACGATCAGTTCCGCTCGGGTTGCTTTCAGGGTGGTTTCGTGCTCGGCGCGCCACTGAGCCGCCATTGCGGCATAGTCGATCTGGGGATTGGTCATGGGTCTGTCCTCTTATCAGAAGTTGGGGGGCCAGGCGTCGCATTGGTCAGCGCGCGCCCGGAAAGCGCAGACCGGCCAAATCCCGATCCGCGACGCCCGACCCAAAGCCCGCTTTGGCTTTTCAGGCGGCTTGGTCTGACGTCATGGCGGCTTCCTGCCCCACGATCCGGGCCAGAATGCTGACCGTGTCGATCCCGTCCCCATGCGGCAGGAACACCCGCAGCTGGAAGGCGATGATCTCGGTGAAACACCCCATGGCCTTGAGACCCTCAATCATGCCCCGATCCGCACCGCTTAGCTCAAGGCGCATCTCGCCTGCGACGCGGCGACGGGTCAGGGTCAGACCCCGGCCCAGCTCAACAGGTGCGGTGGTGCCGAGGGCGGCGGTCAACATCTCCTGTGGCGTTTGCGGATTGGAGACGAGGAAGCGGGCGCGCAACGCTGCCGCCCCTTCCTCGCTCAGCGTGCGCCCGATCATCGCGGTCGCCCCGTCGGGCGTGACCCGGTAGATGCGTTCATTTGTGGTCGGAATGTCCTTCCAAATCGGCAGCAACAGCCCGGTCAGCAGGTAGAGCTTCGTCATGCTGGTTTTTGGCAAGGACGCGGCTTCGTCATCCCAGAGCCGGGTGAACTCTGCCCTCCCGATCTTTTCCCAGGCTGAAGCCTCAAACCGCGTCTCCTCGAGATAGCTGGACCCATTGGGCCGCACCGCCTTGCGCATCAGGGTGACAATGTCCTCGTCATACATCTGCATGGGCCGCGCAGAGATGAGCGCCGCGCGACCGGAGGCGCGATTGACCATCGGCAGCTTGTCGGGATTGCGTGAGAGGGCCTCTTCGGCACCGAGGACGTGGACCGGGTCGGTCACCTCCAGCCCGATGATCCGCGTCACGGCGCCGGATTTCGGGCAGGTCCAGAGATCCTCCGTGGAGACCTGCTCGATCTTTTCGCCGCCCAGGGTTTCGACGCCGAGATCGAGTGTGCCCGCAGCGCGCGCCCGTTCCGTCTGATCGGCAATCCGGCGCATGAACTCCGCAAAGAGCGCGTTCTGCATGTGGATGGGAAGGGCCAGAACCCGGTTGAGAAACCGCTGGATCGGGGGAAGCTCCTCAAGGAGCACCCCGTCCTTGTCGATCAGCCGCAGGGCCGTCCAGTCGGTGAAGCTCTCGTAGCTCATCGCCTCGGCGCGCCCGGCGGCAAGATCGGCGAAATACCCACGCAGCGCGGCCCGCGCGATCGGGCTTTCCAGATTGTCCTCCTCGCGGAACATGCCTTGCGAACCGGTCTCGCGCTGGCCCTTGGTCAAGGCCCCCAACTGGTCGAGGCGTTTGGCAATCGTCGAGGTGAAACGCTTTTCGCCATGCACATCCGAGGTGCAGACCCGGAAGAAAGGCGCGCTGACCTGGGCAGAGCGATGCGTGCGGCCGAGCCCCTGGATGGCCGCATCAGCGCGCCAGCCGGGCTCCAGCAGGTAGTGCCGCCGCCGTTTCTGATTCTTCGCCGTTTGCGCCGCATGATAGGACCGGCCCGTACCGCCCGCATCGGAGAAGATAAGGATATCCTTTTCGCCGTCCATGAAGGCTTGGGTTTCGGATGAATTGCTGCTGGCGGCGCGCTTCTCGATGAAGAGATGACCATCCTCGGCCTTGAGGGGCCGGATGGACCGCCCCGTGACTTCTGCCACGGCCTCGTCGCCAAAGGCCCAGAGGATCTGGTCGAGCGCCGAGGGGATCGGGGCCAGCGTCATCAACTCCATCATGGCCGCATCGCGCAGGGCGAGCGCCTCGCGCGAGACAACGAGCGCGCCGGTCTCATCCCGCAAAGGTTCCGCCACCATGTTGCCGTCGATCTCCACGAGCTTTTGGGCATGGATCGGGAAAGCCTGTTCGAGGTAGCCCAGAACATAGTCGCGCGGCGTCAAGGCTCCCTCAACGAGTTCATCCTCCGGGTCCATCGTCTCAAGCCGACGCTTCAACAGGCTCTCACCCGTCGAGACAACTTGGATGACGCAAGCCTTGCCCGCCGCCAGATCTTTTTTGATCGCGCGGATGATGGTCGGGGCTTTTATGCCCATCAGGAGGTGGTTGAAGAAGCGCTGCTTCGTGCTTTCGAAGCGGGACTTGGCCGAGGCGCGTGCGGCCGAGGCATTGGTCTCGCCCGAGGCATCGTTGACGCCAGTCGCAGTCAGTGCAGCCTCGAGATTGTGGTGGATCGTCTGAAACGCTTCAGCGTAGGCGTCATAGACCTCGATCTGTGCCGGAGTGAGCGCGTGTTCGAGCACGTCATACTCCACGCCGTCGAAGCTGAGGGCGCGGGCCGTGTAGAGCCCGAGCGTCTTGAGATCGCGGGCGACCACCTCCATGGCGGCGACACCGCCGGCTTCCATCGCCGACACAAAGCTCTCGCGGCTCGGGAAGGGATATTCGGGGCCCTGCCCCCAGAGCCCCAGCCGCGCGGCATAGGCGAGGTTGTGCACGCTCGTGGCACCCGTGGCCGAGATGTAGAAGACGCGGGCGCGGGGTGCTGCCAGTTGCAGCCGCAGGCCAGCAAGGCCCTGCTGGGAGGGTTTGACCCCCCTGCCCTGCTCGGACCCGGCCGCGTTCTGCATGGCATGGGCCTCATCAAAAGCGAGGACGCCTTCAAAGTCTGCGCCCATCCAGTCGAGGATCTGGCGCAGTCGCGTGGTGCCGCATTTGCCCGCGGACCGCAGCGTGGCGTAGGTGACAAAAAGGATGCCGTCGTCCATCGGGACGGGCTGGTCCGGTTTCCATTTGGAGAGCGGCTGGATGTCGGCGGGCGAGCCGCCAAGATCGGTCCAGTCGCGGATCGCGTCCTCGATGAGCGTGGCGGATTTGGAGACCCAGATCGCCTTTCTGCGTCCGGCCAGCCAGTTCACGAGAATGAGCCCCGCGCATTCGCGGCCCTTGCCGCAACCGGTGCCGTCGCCGAGGAAATACCCGAGACGATAGGCCCGTGCGTTTGGATCATCATCGGCGCGCGTCAGCTTGGTCTGGTCGTCATCGATGGTGAACCGACCGGGCAGGTCGCGCCCATAGGCATCATGCGCCATGATGATGGTTTCCAGCTGCGCCTCGGAGAGATGTCCCTCCTCGATCAACCGGGCGGGCAGGCGCAAGTCATCACTGCCCGTGTTTGAGGGCATGGGCGGGGCAACCGAGGCCATGGCGATGCTCTCGACGAGCGGCGTAGGATGTTCTTGCGCACCCGCGATCTCGACCCGCTGCGGACGGTAGCGCGCATAGATGTCCGAGATGGGCGTGTTGTCGCGCGGGATATCAAGACTCGTGAAAGTTAGCGGGCGGACGGCATTGGCCCGAGGCTTGGAGGCGGCGACAGGCGCAGCGGCGGTCTTGCGCGGAGCAGAGGATAGAACGGTCGGCCGCCTGTGAGGGATCGTCGCGACCCGTTGGACGGGGCGCATCTCGGTCCGGGTCGCGGCCACGGCGTCGACATATGCCAAGGCTTCATCCAGATCCCGGACATTTGCGCGGATCATCTCGCCATCCTCCTGCATCTTGTCGAAGATCATGAGCTGGGTTTCCACAGAGGTGCCGAGCTTGCGGTAGACCTGCCCCGGCATCGTCAACGCCAAACGCGGCGTCAGGAGACCGCAGGCGCGTGACCAATGCGCGGCATCGCGTTCGGGCGTGAACCTCGGCGGCATGATCGCCACCAGCCGCCCGCCAGGTGCCAGACGCTTTGCAGCCGCGACGAGATGTTTGGCGGCGATGTGCTTGTCACGCGACCGATCGACCGAGGAGGCGAAGGGCGGATTCATCACCACGACGTCGGGTAGAACCGGCGACTGCAGCAGATCGTCGATATGCTCGCCGTCATGGCCCGTCACCTCGCCGCCGAAAACCGCGCGCAGGAGGCGCTGGCGAAAGGGTTCGATTTCATTGAGCAGAAGCGTCGCACCGGCCCGTGCGGCGAAAGCAGCCAGGGCACCGGTGCCAGCCGAGGGCTCCAGCACAGTCTCGCGCTTGCGGATCGCCGCCGCCCGCACGACCAGCGCTGCAAATGGCAGCGGCGTGGAAAACTGCTGCAGCCGGATCTGCTGCTCGGAGCGGCGGGTTTCCGTCAGGAGCCGCGAGGCAAGCAGCTTTGCAGCGGCGATGTCACCTGCCGCGCCGTCCCCACGCAGCAGCACCTGGACAGCCGCGGCCTGCATAAGGTCATATGCCATGCGCCAGTCCCAGGCACCGCCGGCATCGCTGCCATGAAACGTCTCGCGCATGATGCGCGCCAGCGCTGAACTGCGCAGGGGTTGGTGGTCGACCTCCGCACCGATCTGCACGAGGGCAGAGGCGAGGTCAGTGTCGGAGATTGAGAGAGCCGGATTTGCCGGTTTGGGCTTGGACATGGGGGTTTCCTTTGGATCAGGGTCTGAGTTCCAAAGGACAAAAAGCCCGCTTTCGCTTTTCAGGGTGACGGGGGTCCGACCGCGCTGACCTCCAAGGCTTAGTCAGGACTTGGGTTCGACCTCCCGTTTCGCATCAATCAATGCCTGTGCGGCCTGCATCACCTGAACCTGAGATGTTCCCGTGCATTCCTCCTCCAGCGCGGCCTGTACCTGCGCGCAAAACCAGGCGTCATACGAATTGACATCAGCCGCCACGGAAATGCTCCTCGAGCCCGATATCCAGCAGCTTGTCGAGGTCATCGGGCATGTCTGCAACGTGCACAGCAATTGGGAAACGGTGCCCCGTCAGGTCAGGCGCGCATTGCTCCTCTAGCCCGAGGTGCTGCCTATCCTTTTCTGCCTCAATCATTGTGCTTTCTCCGACCGTATTATCAGCCGATGCTACATCTTCCAGCGGGGCGTCGTAAACGATAATGCCAAAGGGTCACAGCAAGCTGGCCCACTTACCGATCGGGCACCGCTTCAAGGGAAGTTTCGAACCGCTTGCCCGCCGCCGCAGCTTCTTTCAAGAGCGCGTCGAAATTGTCAGGTGGATTTCCATCTTCCAGCATCCCTTTGAACGTCGCATAGGCATCCGTCTTGCTGCCGTAGGCGCGCAGGGTCTTGTCGTCGTTCACCCAAGCCAGCACGATGACCTTCGCATCGCTGTTGAACCGGTAGAACAGCCGATACTGCTGGAAGAATTTCGCCCGGAACCAGTGCTTGCGGTGATCGCCGAGTGTGCCGCCTTGCCGGAAGGCGGCGGCACCCGGATCTGCCGGTATGGCCTCGGTGACCAGCTTGAAGATGGCGGCCAGCCGTTTCGTCGGGTTTTTCTTGCGCCAGGTCTTAGGATCGCGTGCCTTACGCGCCTCGACCTCCAGGGTCAGCCCTTCGAGCTGATCCAGAAAGAGCGGATGCGCATAAATCGACCATCCGTTTACGACAAGGGGCGCCCCTGCGGGCACGCTATCGCCGCTCATTCATCCTCGAGCGATAGCGGCGCATCGAGATCGACGTCAACGTCTCCGACCAGTGCTGCAAGACGGTCATGCAAAGCCCCATCGAACGCCCGAATGCGGTCCGGATGCGCCTTGATATCGGCCTCGACAAAATCGAGAAAGGCTCCGAGCACGGGATCTTCCTCGTCGCTGCGCACGGGCTCGATATAGACCCTGCCACTCGGCTCGGTGCAGTAACGAATCTGGTCGCCCTTGCCCAGCTTGAGCTGTTTGCGCACACCCGCCGGCACGGTCGTCTGATACCGATCCGTGAGTTTCGAGACATCTTGTGCGAGGGCTGTCATGGCAGTCTCCTGAAGAAAAGGTTCTTTGCTGCCCGCGATAGGTAATGCATTTGCATTGCCTTGTCAAGACAAGCCGCAGCATCTGCTGTCGCCGGGCAGGTCGATGAACCGTCCGGCGCAGGACCTAATTTCGCCCCGCCAGGAACTCCGCCAGCACCGGGCTAGCCGCACCTTTCGCGGAGCTGAGCAGCTCCGAACCCGCAAGCGAGGCCTTCGACAGGCGTACGAGCCCACCAGTTTCCTCGATGCGGTAGCAGCGGCGCTTTTGCCGCCCGCGCGTGTAGTGGGTCGCGGTGACAATCTGGCAGGTACTGCCATCGGTGAGCGTCACAGGTGCTGCGAGCCTGATCTTGTCGCCTTCCTCGTAGTCCGGGATCGCAGCCCAGTCCTGGCAGCGCTGGCGCCAGGCATGAGCATAGCTGTCCGGGTCTTTCAGGTCGGAGAGGAGCTCGATCAGCCCAAGGGGAGCACGAGACTCGTTCGGGCCAGCACTTTCCTCCATGTCCTTGTAGCCCCAGCAGCCGTCATCGTATCGGGTGAGGAAGACAGCACCGAACGTGATGGAGCCATCCGCATCGGTCACACAGGTCGTGTCCTCGACCGGCGAGCCATCGATACTTGTGACCTTTGCCGCCGCGTACCAAGTCGAACCCACCTTGCAGGCTTTGACCAGTTCCGTCTTGCGCCTGTCGCTCTCGAAGGTGCAGAGCCGGGCAATCTCCGCTTTCTCATCCGCGTAGGTCTGGACGCGGCGATCGGTATAGAAGAGCCATCCCATCTCAGAGTCCTTTCTCTCATTGGGGAAATTGTTGTCGTCAATGTCCCGAGAGGGCCGCAGGCCTGGCAGGGTATTGGCGATGCTTGTTTGAGAAAGGGCGCGTTACGCCGCCCTCCGGTCATCGATTTCCATCAGCGCATCGAGCGGCACGCGGTAGGGCTGCATGGCGTCGAAATCCTCGCAATTGCCGCAGTTCTGCACGATCGCGAAGGTATCGCAGGCATCCTTGAGGATGACCCGGAAGGTGCCGCCGAGGCCCGAGGGCACCTCGTAGGTCCCGCCGATGAGATAATCCGAGGCCCGGCGTACGAAGACGCGGATGCTGTGGCCATCGGTGGCGAGCCGGATCGCCCCCCGCCCCCGGTCGATGAGCACCTGCACGTCATCCAGGATGTCGGTGTAGAACTGGCCGGTCAGATCGCGAAACGCCATGCGGCGCTGCGCCATCCAGTCGGTATCCCGAAACGGGTTCATGCCGTCGGCGAAGGCGAAGGAGGGATCTGCCTGTTCGGTGGTGACGATACGGGTGGTCGTGCCATCGATGCCGTTTGAGCGCAGATGCACACCATTGCCGACGATCAGGATCAGGGCGGGCCTGTCCACGGGCCCGTTCCAGTTGGGCAGGAAGGTCTTGCAGGCGCGCGCATGGGCGATCTGTGCCGCAACAGCGGACGCAGAGAACTTGAGAATAGCCATGGGGATGTCTTTCGGTTGGGTGTGGGAGGGTCGACCCGCGCGGGAAATGCCTCGCGCGGGTCGCGTGAGGACTCAGGCCGCTTGCGCGACCTCGCTGTCAGGCTCGGGAGATTCCGAGGCGGGCTCCGCCTCATCACAGACGACACCGGCGGTCTGCATCATCGGCGGACACCAGGCGGCTACGGCAGCGCGCTGCGCGTCCGTGAGTGTGGCGAACGGCTCTGCAAAGAGCTTGTCGCAGAAGGCGACGATCTCCTTCTTGCTCGACGAGGCCAGCGTCACCGCCTCCTGGGCCAGACCCAGATCCTCGCCGAGGATCTTCAGGAGCCATGCCTTTTTGAAGCGATTGAAGAGCGCCGCGTTCGGCGTCCAATGCGCGCGGATATCGGGCATGATCTCGATCTCGAACGCATGCATCAGGCTGTCGCGCTGGCGGTCCCGCGCGAAGCAGGACTGCGTGGTGCTGGCCGTGGCATAGGCGACGAGCTTGGCCTTCTCCCCTGCTTCGAGCGCGCGAAACGCCGCGAACTGATCGGCGGGCGGGCGGGTATCATCGAGCCACGAGAGGTCCAGCACATCATGCGCCGCGGCCACCTGCGCGAGGGAGGTCTCGTCAATCTCGTCCATCTTGGCGTGGTTGCGGTATTCCTTGCGGGCATCGATCTTGATCGCCTGCGTGACACTCATGCCGCTGGCCAGAACGTCGCTCACCAGCTTGAAGAGCGTCAGATCGAGCGTGGCTTCCGGATGCAGCGCCATCGCGGCGCCAAGGGCCATGGCCCGCTCGGTCTTGAGGTCCTCGGCCAGTGAGGCTGGATAGGTGATTTCGCCGGCGTCCGGGGCCTCTTCCCCGGTCGGGCTAGCCGAAGAGCCGCGCGCGCCCTCCTCTTTCACGGTGTCTTCCGGGCGGACGAGACCAACATGGAGCGTGATCTGCCCACCCTGCCACGACGCGATCACCCCGGACCGCGCGAGGTCCTCGGTGCTGTAAGCCTCCTGCAGATCGCGGGCTTCCTCTTCCAGAGCGTCCACGCGCTCGTAAAGGGCATTGTAGGCACCGTCCTCGAGCCCCTCATCCTCCATCTGGAGCTGCAGTTTATCAAGCTCGGCAGTGATCTCATCGATGCGCTTCTGGGCGGATGCATCCGGCACGATCGGGCCGGGATAGACGCGGCCATAGTCGGCCATGGTCGCGTAATCATAGCGCACCATCGCATCGGCCCAGGCGAAGCCCAGCCTCATACGGGCCTCTTCGGCAGCGGCACCGAGCTTCTCGAGCAAGATGGTCTCGACCAGTGCTGCATCCTCGAGCACGGAATGCTCTTCCAGAAGGTCAGCCGCGACAGCACCGCCGAGGGCCTCGTAGTCCGCGCGCACGAAGGCTCCGATATCGTCGCTGACCTGCACGCCGCGGGATTTGAGCGCTTGCCGGACGGTATAGGCCTGCAGATAGCTGTCTTCCTTGGTGAGCGCCTCGTAGACCTCGCGCTGAACCTCCTGGCTCGGGTGCTCGGCAAAGGCCTTCATCGTGTCGAGCGTGATCGTCTTCGCCCGGGCCGCGGCGCGGATATCGGGGTGGATCAGCCCGTAGCGCAACCGGCCTTTCACGGCGGCAACGGTCGTGCCGAAAGTCATTGCGATGGTCTCAGGCGTCTGGCCATCGACCTCCATCATCCGCGCGAAAGCCTCGAACTCGTCGATTGCGTTCATCGGTGCCTGGGTGATGTTCTCGGCGAGCGACAGCGCCGTGGTGACGTCGCACTTCTCCGGCACAAGGCGGCAGTCGACCTTGGTCTTCGCGGTGAACCCCTTCGCGGCCTTGTCGGCGACCAGCTCCTTCAGGGCTGCATGGCGTCGGCCACCGGCGAGGACAGCGTATTTGCCGTCGAGCTTCTGGACCAGGAGCGGCTGCAGGAGACCCAGAACAGCGATGCTGGCTTTCAGATGGGCGATGTTCTCGGGGTCGTAGGTTTCCGGCGCGTTGCTGCGCACATTGGCGGGGTGGGCAGTCAGATCGCCAATAGCGACGGATACGGGTTTGAAGCTTGTGGTCATGGGATGTCCTTCTCGGTAGTTATGCTGCGGCCGGCGCGTTCAAACGCGTGACCAATCCCCGGCTTCGGAGATCAAAAGGACAAAAGGCCCGCTTCCGTAATGGGGCGGGCCTCTGTCAAGGGTTTCGGGCAAGTCAATAACTCCGGCGAAGATCTCTTTCTTCACCGGGTTTAGGACACAAAATCAGAAGCTTACTTTTTCTTTTTCACTGCAACCGCACGTCAGGACTGAAGGACACCCCCCGGCCGGGCTTCGCTCTTCCGTCCGTAGTCAGCCTCAAAGCCGCCACTCTATGCCTGGTCCAAATCTGATCCCTGGGTGCCCATCTTTCCCGCGTATTCAGCGCTTGCCGATAACTTGCGGGCCTCCGGCATCTCCAGGAACCTCGTCCCGGCAGGGGACCTCGTCGTACCTGTCGTCAGGTGCAGTGCGTTCCTCCGTCTAATCGAGTTCAGGAAGTGTTTTTCTCAGACTGTTGCCAGGGAGCTCTGCGCATAGCGGAATGGTGTGCCGTCCCGCCACATACGGTGCAAAATAACGCCAATGCGCCGAGCGAGTGCAATCAAGGCCCGTTTCGATCCACGCCTATGAGCCACTCTGAGTGCCCAGGCCTGGAGCCAGTTTGGTGACCCACGGTGCATCAGGATCATTGCCGCTTGATATAAGGCTGTACGAAGGCCTCGGTCGCCAGCTCGGGTGATCTGCCCAACGATGTCCATCTCTCCGGATTGCGTGCGCCTTGGCGTCAGCCCTGCCCACGGACCAACATCCTTCGACCGTGCAAAGCGGGCTGGATCATCAATCGCAGATTTGACCGTCAGGGCGACGATCGGACCGACACCCGGCATCGTCATCATCAGACGACAAACGTTGTCGTGTTTTGCCAGACCCGCGATCTTCGCATCCAATTCGGCCAACTCGGCACGCAACTGCGAACGCGCGCGCAGAAGAGCCTCCGTCGACGTGGACAGGATTTCATTCTGCTCAACCAGTTCCCTTACCCGGGCCTCGTACCTGATCCGGGTGACATGCCCCAGCTTCAAGCCGAAGTTCCGCAAAACACCCCGCATGGAAAGCTCAAGGTTGATGATCGCCTGTTGAACTGATTTTCTTGCAGCCAGCAACGCACGGATTTCCTGGGAGGACACGGATTTGCGGTGCACGGGTCTGTACCACCCCAATTGAAGCAAGCGCGCAATGCCCTGAGCATCGCGCCGGTCTGTTTTGATCGGCATGGCCTTCAAGGCGGCCTTCACCAACCGTGTTTCCATCATGACCACGTCAAACCCTGCCTCTTCCATCCCCTTGCTCAGCCATTGGGACAGAGGTCCAGCTTCGAGACCGATCGTGTCGATCGAATATGGCAGGGCGACGATCGCGCGCACCAGGGCTTCAGGCTCGCTCTCCGCCTGCAATTCTTCAACAATAATCCCCTGCGGCCCCAGCACACAAATCGCCGTGCTTGCCAGAGATACATCCAGTCCGATAAATACATTCATGTCGTTGCCCTTCTATTCTTAGGAATTGAGGCGCATGGAAACATACGACCTCGTAGACGCGCTGCAGGCGCATCAAGGGCAACGGCACTCCACATCATTCTGACAAACAAGCGAAACATGTCCGATTCGCCGACAGCCCCATTACGGCATCTTTGCCTTTTGAGGGGGCAGCGGGCCTTAGGAGGCTCAGAAATAGGTCTTGAGGCTGCCCCCCGCCTACCAGTCGCGCGCCATCATGATGGTCAGCACACGCATGGTGGTGGCGGGATTGTCTGGGGTCTCAGCCCCGTAGCGAAACTCCGAACCCGCTTCGTACAAATCCAGTTTCCAGAACACGGTCTCACCCCGGATCTCGACCGCCCCGAAATCGTGCCATCCCTCGGGATCATTCTCAGGCTCGAATGTATCGAACGCACCGGTTGCCTTCACCGCCTCGGCCATGAAGCCGTCACCGGCCTCCATAAGCGCGCGGGTGACATGCATGCGGCTCTGGATGGGCCGCGCGGGCGGCACTCCAAGGCACGCAAGCTTGCGAAACGCATCGTTCTGCGCCGCGATCACACTCGGATCTGCACGGTCTGGCTGGGGTTGAACATTCATGGACATAGGGATCTCCTTTGAGAAGTTGAAACACCCTTCCCAAAGCCCGCTTTAACTTTTCAGATTGGTGGAGATGTCAGGGAGCGAAACACCCTCAGCCAAACAGACCTACGGTCGGCAACTGTTGGACTACGTTAATTCGCGTCTGGCTCATCAAATGCCCGCTTCTTACTCAAGCTACTCGAAATCCCGTTAGAAACCAAACCCACAAACCCTGACATTTTGGCCACCGCCAAAATCTTGCCGCATAAGTTTGCTAACGCGGTTTCCGGTAATCCAATGCGCTACGTTTTCCCGTTCATATCACTCCTTTTTCGGAATATGCCGCCACCCTCA
Organism: Sulfitobacter geojensis; assembly: GCF_000622325.1. Lineage (NCBI taxonomy): Bacteria > Pseudomonadati > Pseudomonadota > Alphaproteobacteria > Rhodobacterales > Roseobacteraceae > Sulfitobacter > Sulfitobacter geojensis. The sequence continues at coordinate 81,593 of NZ_JASE01000002.1, read as the reverse complement.
CCGGGGCGATTGCTTATGCCGGCGGTTCTTGCCGGCATCTGGACCACTCTTAAGGCCGTGGGCCTGCCGGACTCCGAAGCCTTTGTCTGGGCAGCGGTGCTTGCACAGGCAGCACATCTTTGGGCGGTTCTGCCAGTTACTATTCGGCGCCAACGCCACGTATTTGGGCGCGCACGCCAAGCCACCAGTTGGGCGATTGCCGCCAGTTTCGCGGTCCTTTCGGTTCAGGTCTGGTGGTCCGAGCCCTGGCTTTGCCAGCGGTTGGTTAGCATTTATTGCGGTTGGTACGCACTGACGATGGCGTTTGGTGTCTGGGGTAACCGGGACGTTCTGAACCACACTGTCCCCGTGTCCGATAAGGCAAGGGTATCCCCAATGCTTCGCCGCCACTTGCTCAAGCTCAACGCTTTGATCGCCATATTGATCATCGCAACCAACGAAACGCTCTTGGCGGTTGAAGCGCCTCTGAACAGCAGCGTGCTAACCCTCTCGCTGTTGCCCGTGGCGTTGCACTATCTTTACCAGATAATCCTCAGGTTAACAGCTCCACCCCTGTACGAGAGCGAATCCTGATGCACACAGTGCTGTCAGATTCGGAGGATGACATCGAGGAGGCCGCAAGCCGCCAAAAGACTCTCCCCCCATGGTTCGCGCGCTTCGTCCCTATTTACCGTCAAGTGCCGTAAACTCGGCGCGGGTGAGAAACGGCGCGTTTTCTGCAAGCTTTCTCAATTCTTCAAGCGATGAATACAATGGCGTTGACGGATCAATCTTCGCTTGAGCACGACTTCTGAAAAATTTCGCGTACTCTTCCACATAGACACGGTCCTTTGGCGGCATGTCCGCGAGATGGTTCGTCAGGAAGATGTCATAGTGGTGAACCGCTTCCGCAAACCTGTCCTGCCGATGCCGCGCCATTGCACGAAAAAGTTCCGCCTTAGCCAAGAAATATGGTTGCGCTTGGAACCCGTCCAGGCGGTCCAGAACGGCCGAGTAATCTCCTGCCTGCATTGAATTCGCCGCCCTGTGAAATTTCCCGGCGGCTCTGATATTGCGAATAAACTTCATAGGTCCGCCCCACCAACTGCGCCCTTTGTCTTGCGGAATCGCACTATTCCCCAAGCTCCCTTACTTCCCGTTGAATCGACCATTCGATCAGTTCGGCCCAAAGCTTGCGTGCGAGGTTCGGATCCAGGCCCTGTTCGAACGCGGTTGAGCTGACCTTGTCGAGCACCTCAGCCACCCGATCCGTTGTGCGCGCCGGCAAGCCTTCGATCTTCTTGAGATCCACGGCGCGGTCGATATAGCGGCTTCTGGTGACCAGCAGGCCAATGAGGTCTACATCGATCGCGTCTATTTGCGCGCGGAGATCGGTCATGGTCTTGCAAGCATTGGGCGCGAGAAGGGTCGTCATGTTTTGAATTCCTTTGGTAGTTTTGAATTTAGCCGAGAAGTTGGCGGAGGAGCCTGACAGCCCGCTCGGACCGCGCCTGACAAAAGGTTTTTGATGGCTGCGGAAGACGGCCGATGACGCGCCTGATCTGCTGGTCGCCTATCAGCAAATCGAGATAAAGCGCCACGGCCTCTCCGGTATCGTCGAAGATGAGCGTCCCTTCATCCCGGGCGCGCAGAAGCACCCGCTCGAGCAGTGGGAAAACCGCCTCCCGCCCGGCCTTTGAAAGGGTCGCGCCCAATTCTCCACTGCTATCCGCCGCCGCTGCACGATTCAGTGCAACGGCCCTGTCGCCGGTGAGCAGGTTCAGCAATTTAGGTCCAAGCGTGCCAAGAATGGAAATCGCGTCGTGATCGGTCTCCAGTTCGGTTTCCAGGTGCATTTTCACCTCTTCCGCATTGCGCGTGACGAGCGCCTGAAACAGGCCCCGCTTGTCACCATACCAGTTGTAGAGCGTCTCGTTCGAGGCCCGCGCCTGTTTCGCGATGCCCAGTATCGACGTGCCTCCGTAGCCCTTTGCTTCCAGCACTGCATAGGCGGCGTCTTCGATCTGCTGTCGCCGCAGCGATCTTTTTTCTTCGCGCATTTTCGTCTCCTGCGTGTTGACAGCAAACGTAACTGCTATTACGGATATGCGCAACCGTAACTTAAATTACGCTTTTGGAGAAAGACATGACCCATCATGACCGTCAGGCCCTGGCCGCGCTCACAACCTTGATCCTGCTGCAATCTATAATGCTATCGGCGCTATATGCCGGTATCAGGCCACACCCGCCTGTGGCGACGCCGCTGTTCGGCATCGCCCCCTTTCTCGGCGCCTCGGTGTCCGTCGCCCTCTCCGCGATGATCGTGCAGCCGCTATCAAGCGCCACCGGGCGCGGGCTGAGCGTGATGGCGGCGCTAATGGCCCTGGTCTCATTCGGGCCGCAGAAATACTTCGATGCGCAGTTTGCCCTGATCTGGCCTGCCGTGATCCTTGGCCAACTCGCGGCGATCGTGATCTTTGCCCGCGTTCTGAGTGCATCCCGTCATGAAGATGGCACGGACAAGACCGCCACACCATGCGACGGACCGGCCTGATGGCCCGACTTCTTGTCCCGATGTCGATGCTCTCGCTTCTGAGCATGGGCGCCATTTTCGGGTTCTTCTATGCCTGGGTCTGCTCGACGATGTGGGGTCTCGATGCCGCCGACCCCCGGGTCGCCATCCCGGCGATGCAGGCGATGAACGCCTCCGTCCGCAACCCCGTCTTCTTTCCGGCGTTCTTCCTGACACCCGTCATTCTGGCTCTGACCGCCGCCATCGCGGCCCGGCAGAACAGGTGCAGGGCAGCCGCCCTGTTTTTGGCAGGTGCAGTGATCTACGTCGCAGGGGCGCTGCTGGTCACTGCCATGGTTAACGTGCCGATGAATGAAGCGCTGGCGCAAGTAACCGTCCCGGCAGACAGCGCCGCGGCTGCCGACATATGGCAGGTCTATTCCACGCCCTGGCAATTCTGGAATACGCTCAGAACCCTTGTCAGTGGCTTTGCCCTGCTTCTGACCGGCCTTGCCATTTTTGCCCTTACCCCGGAGACAGACTGATGGACATCTCGCTTTTGACTTTCGCCTTGCTGGCCGTGGTGGTCGTGGTGACGCCCGGGCCGACGGTTCTTTTGGCCCTGTCCAACGGATCCCGGTTTGGAATTGGCTCTGCAATTTCCGCATCATGGGCGCCGCCCTTTCCGACGGGGTCCTTATCGCCGCGGCCGGTCTAGGGTTGGGCGCCGTTCTTGCCACATCAGCGGTTCTGTTCAACGTCGTGAAATGGGCAGGCGTCGCCTATCTAGTGTGGCTTGGCGTTCAGATGTTGCGGTCCGCGGGGGAAATGGGGCCGGTTCCCGGGCAAAAGAACGGGCAAGGCAAGGGCGCATCCCCGCGCAGGCTGACGCTGTTTCGCAAGAGTTTTCTGGTCGCCGTGACGAACCCCAAGGGCTACCTGTTTTTCACCGCGTTCCTGCCCCAGTTCCTAAACCCGTCAGAACCATTGTTGATGCAATATGCCCGGCTCGCACTCGTCTTTATCGCCGTCGATGTGGCTGTGATGGCCATTTATGCTGGACTAGGAGCAAAGGCGGTACAATTTCTGAGTAACCGTGGCGCGCTGTGGCTGGACCGGACCTGCGGTGGCCTGCTCATCATCCTCGGATGTGCCCTAGCGCTAGTACGACGCAGCGACGTGTAGCCACAGGCCCCATACAGGGGTTAGGCGCTCCTGCAGAACAGAGCAATCAAGCGGCCCGAGCGCCCTCCCCTACCCTGCCCGCCTCCGATCTGGCGATCAGGTAGTCACAGGCGCGCTGCGCATCGGCGGCGTGGCGGAAGATCGCGCCCTTGTCCGACCGAAGGACGCGCAACCAGTTGTGGAGGTAGGCAGCATTCATCTCGAGCGTATGCGCCGTGAAGCCGAGTGTCTGCCCCAGGAACACCGAGGTCAATTCCGCGACGATCTCCTCGCGCGCATAGGACGTGTTGCCAAACTTCGAGAACCCGAAATCACGGTTCAGTCGATGGGGGGCTTTCGTGGCATGGGCCAGCTCATGGGCCCAGACCCCGTAGAAGTTGCGCGGGTCCTGGAACCGCGTGATGGACGGCATGTAGACCTTGTCCACGGGCGGCAAATAGTACGCTTCTGTTCCTGTGAAGACGGTCGTGATGTCGATGGCATCGAAAAACGCCTGCATGTGCGGGATGGGCTCGGACGGCGGATACTCGGGCGCTGGCTCCGGGTCGGGGTAGAAACTGTCGGGCAAGCCCTCGATCTGGCAGGCGTTGAACACGCGGTAGGATTTCTGGAAGCGGAAGACGCGGGCCTCCTCGGAGCGATCATCCCCGTCGCTGCGGTCATCCTCATCGCCGGCGTCCCTCCGGCTTTGACCGTAGTAAACGACGACAGAGGACTTCTCGCCCTTGCGAACCTTTGCGTCCAACGCATTGGCTTGCGGCAGCGTCATCCAGAAAGGTGAGCTATGGCCCGCCATCACGGTGCGCATAGTCAGCAGGAAGTTGTTCACTCCCTGGTAGGGTTCTCCGCCCACGCGCAGTGGACGAGAGCTGCCACCTGCGGTCCATGGCTTGCGCCACGGCAGGACGCCGCGCTCGATGATGCGGATGATTTCGTTTGTGATGACCTCGGAGGCATCGAATTTGGGCGTGCGGGAACGGGCCATGGCTGGCCTCCTTTCGAGTGTTGGTGAAATAATTGGGGATCAGGTTGAGCGACTGGTGCGTGGATCGCTCGCGATCGTGGCCCCGAGCTTTTCGACCATGTTAATGTAAGTGGTCAGCGAGACGGACCTGCCAGAAACCCATGGCTCAGGATTGACCGATCCTCCCCGTGTTACGCGGGGGAGGTTCGCGAAAGCGATGACATCGGTGACGGGTCGAACGGCGTGCCACGTGCGACCGCAAGAGCGGCCAAGGGAAAGCGCTCGATCGGCGCGAAGGTCGACACTGTGGTCCAACCCAAATGGATGAATGTCCCGCCATCGCCGCAGATCACATGGGCGTTCGGAAATGTCGCCGCCCGCCTGAGATGGACGAGAACGCGCAACACGGTCTCGCGTTCGAGCCGCCGTGCCAGTTTCAGCTGGCCAGTTCGGCGCAGTTCCTTGTGCCGCCACCAGGAGGCGGCGGTCGCGCGCAGCACGCGCAAGACACCTGTTTGCATGGGAATGCCCTTCATCAGGAAAGACAGACCGGAACCCGGCCCGGACCCGTCTGAGGGACCCCAAAGGCCCTCATCCGTCAGTCGCAAAACCCGAAGGGTACTTTCACTTTTCCAGGCCCCACCAGCCCGGGAAAAGAACTTCAGGGGTCGGCACAGCCCCAGTTTTCTTCATTGCACGCAGAAATTCCGGATCGGCAACGAATATCGGTAAGACCACACCTAAAAGTCCTATTTTTACAATTCATATCAATGAATTATAGCAAGCCTCAGATCGGCAATCTTCTCTGGTGACTGTCTGACATATCCTAGCGGTGCTTGTCCTGAGCACCGGATGCGACAAGCCTCGTCACTTCGCTGACAGCGAATAGCTGGTACTACGTCCACCAGCGTCATCTTTCTCAAGTGCTCCCAAGTCGATCAGGTCGAGGACGTCGCGATATGCGGTGTCCTGCGAACACTTCTCTATCTTCGCATATTTCGACGTCGTGAGTTTTCCTTCGAACCCATCGAGGAGGCGGTTAAGCATGTCCCGCTGGCGGTCGTTGATGTTGGCCGTTGCGTATTTCTCCCAGAACCGCGCCTTTTGAAACACAGCCTCCAAAATGATCTCTGCGCCATCAAATGCGCGGTCGAGGCAATTCAGGAACCAAATGAGCCAAGTCGTGACATCAAGCCCGCCCTTCTGCGTCGTCTCGAGCATATCATAATAGGCGCTCCGCTCCTGCCGGATTTGGGTCGACATGCTGTAAAACCGCTGTGAACTGCGTTCGGATCGAGCCAACGCCATATCCGCGATCGCACGCGCAATGCGCCCGTTGCCATCGTCGAAGGGGTGGATCGTGACGAACCACAGATGTGCAATTGCGGCATGAACAACTGGATCCGTGTCAGGGACCTGATTGAACCAGGTCAGAAACCGCCCCATCTCTGTATCAAGCCGTGCTGCTCCCGGCGCCTCAAAATGCACGCGTTCACGACCCATAGGTCCTGAAACAACCTCCATAGGGCCGATCCGCCACTGCCCCACGGTGATCCGGGTCATTCCGCTTCGCCCGGTTGGGAAAAGGGCGGCATGCCAGCCGAATAATCGCTCTGCGTCCAGGGGTTGGTCATACGCTTGCGTCGCGTCCAGCATCATCTCGACGACCCCATCGACATGGCGATCAGACGGGATCAGCCCGCCGATTTCGAGCCCCAGCCGTTTTGCGATAGACGACCGAACCTGATCTTTGTCGAGCGTCTCGCCTTCGATCTCGCTGCTCTTGACGACATCACTGGTGAGAGTTCGCAACATCGCCTCATTGCGAAGATCAAAGCCAAGGCCTTCCATGCGTCCCAAGAGCTTGCCTTGTCGGTGGCGGACAGCGGCAAGTTGTGAAGACAGCTTGGCCTTGTCCCAAGAAAACTGCGGCCAGTCAGTGATTTCGTGAATGTAGGTCATATTTTGCGCATTCCTTGCGGAGATTATACCGCATAATCTCGTCAAGACAACAATAACTGCCGCAAAATCTGCGGAGAATACAGGCGGCAATCTCCGCATGCCCTACTCGAAGCTTGTAATTCAGCAATATTGTCGCTATATGCCGTCAGACTGGCTGAAGGATGTCAAAACATGCACATTGCACACTTCTCTGAAGGCGGACAGTTCGAGCCGCGAAAGATCGCGGCAGTGTTACGCACATCGGCAGAAGAGATCGCCTTGACGGTTGGCCTCGGTAAAGATGCCTTGCAACGGCGGGCGCGGATCGGGTCTGACAAGACACAGCGCCGCCTGCGCGAACTGGTAGAAGTACTCAACAAAGTCGAACCCCGCTTCGGCTCGGAACTGATGGCCTATGCATGGTACCGGTCAGAGCCCCTGCCCGGCTTTGATGGCCGGACAGCCATGCAGCTGGTGCAGGAAGGCAAAGCTCAGCAAGTTCTGGAATACATCGATGCGGTCGATGCGGGCGTCTTTGCCTGATGCCGCTGAAAGATGGGCGCTACACAGGGCCACTCTATCGCGCCCTGAACCCGGTCTATGCGCGTAAACCTCTGTCCGGACGAGGCGCTGAACTCTATGGAGGGCGCTTTAACGCCAAGGGCACCCCTGCCCTCTACACCACGCTGGATCCCGCGACCGCTCTTAGAGAAGCCAACCAGGTCGGCAGCCTGCAACCCACAATCCTGGTGTCCTACAAGGCCGACCTTGGGCCTATTTTCGATACTCGCGATCAGGACGGACTTGATCGGTATGGCGCGACCGAGGCGATGCTTGCCGACCCTGCATGGCGCATGAAAATGCTGGATGGCCAATTGGTGCCGACACAGGAGTTAGCACGCGCCCTCATAGCAGATCGGTTTGCGGGGCTTCTAATCAAGAGTTTTGCGAAGGGTACGTCGTCATCGGACCTCAACATCGTCCTGTGGGCCTGGACTGACAATAAAGGTTCTTTGGAAGTGGTGGATGACGAGGAGCGGCTGGCACGCATGTGAGTTGTGAGACTTAGTGCCGGATCTGTCCACCGCGGTGGACATCGGCCGGTCAGAGGAACGCGGAATGACCGCGCGTCATTGGACTAGTTGCCAGTCAGACGTCCACCGCGGTGGACACTAGGCGGTTTGCACAGCAGTTTTGGATATACGTTTGATCAAAGCCACTGGATCAAACTGGTTTTGACGTTGGCCCAAGGTGATACTGTGAAAATACGCTCCAAAGTTCCTGATGCGTTTTCCAAGCTGTAGCATGATGAAGATCGCGCATGACGCTTTCTGAGCTCCTACAGCATTCTTGGCTTTCTCAAAAGTTTCTGGGTGAATGCCCATCATGGGTGCAAGTGTTCGAGCATGGTTTTCAATGTCAAACCAGTTTCTAAGTCTCTCTGTGGAGAACGATGTCGCTTGATCGCAGACTGAGGTCAGCAAGTCTGGTTTCAGGACTTCATCGCCTATGTTGCTATCTAAATCTTTTTTTTCTTCTTCAGACTTAGATTGATGCCGGACAGTTTGTCCGTCATTGGCGGGCAATTCCATAGTTTCAGGCGGGTCATCCGGGGTAGCCAAACTCTGGCATTCTGCATCTGTATTGGCGAGCAGAGCGTGGTATTCGGGGAGGCTAAGCTTTCTGCGTAGAGCTTTCCGTGCGTGGTCGATGAATGCGTTGCTGGGATCGTGCTCTTCCAAATGGGCGAGCTTCGTAAGGATCTGTTTGCGGACAAATATCCGATCTCGCCGGTTATTCTCCATCTCTTGCGCGATGGCTATAAGCTCGCTCGCACGTTGGAGCAGGGGGGTGAGAGACAATCCATAACTGATGCACTCCCCGCCGGATGAGCGAACGCGGTAGCGCTTTCGGTTCGAGCTGTCATTGCGCTTGATGAATCCGAGTTCAACGAAGCGGTTGATGTGCCTCCGGAGTGTCCGTTCGTCGATTCCGCCAACGCGCTGGCAAAGTGAATTGTTAGACGCAAAAACTGTTTCGCCATGGCCAGGTTTCAGAAAACTGAGCATTGCTTGAAGTGTCTGTATGTGGCCAGGACGTAGACCAAACACGCTGCGTGCATCTCTCAGGGCTCTGAAGATGGTCCAGACGTCGGTTTCAGATGGGGGAAATGAGCCGCGGGTTGCATCAGCACCTGCGGCTTCGATCGAGAGTTTTGTAAATGCCATGGCTTGTTCACGACGACCGTTCGGCCCACAACTTCCCCGTCTCTTTCCTCGAATTTTCGCGGAAAAAGGCAAAAAATATCAGTCCACCGAATCGGTGACTCTTGACCGGTATGCTGGAGGTTGCTACATCAAAGATGCTAATCAGATGATGAGGGCTCTCCAGGGGAAACTTTGGGGGGCTCTTTTCTTTCGGGTCTTCGCTTTTCTCCTCTGCTCGTGTTGCTCTGTGTGGCCTGGGTTAGGACCCAGAGCCTCTCTCATTCCGCCACTGTACGAAGAGTTGCAAAAGCGTAGCTTCCGCGTGCTCTTCGAGCCATTGGCCGAATTCTGGATTGTCCTTCTTGGTGACCTTGAGAGCGATCGCCTTCTCATCGATTGTCAGCGTGCCCAATGAACTGCCGTTCTCATCATTGATGACCGAAGTCAGCCCACGATTGGGCGGCTTCTTGTCGCTACGTGCTTTTCTCGAGCAAGCCGAATAGACCGCTTGGAACTTTTCGGAACTAGGAGTGTCGTCGGGCAGGGCGGCGAGCGCCTCTTTGGCGATGTCCACCAAATCTACCTTCACCGATAAGGCAGCTAGATCACCCCACTGCCGTCGTCCGATCCCATGTGCTGGCCCGATGAGTTGAACAAGACCGTCTGGCAGTTGTTCTATGACGACCCTGTGGTTGGATACGCCTTGCCGGGTCAGGCCTAGAGCATCCTGAATGACACCGGGTTTGTACCCGGATTCTTGCATCTCTTTGATAAAAAGAGACTTTTCTATAAAAGACGGATCAAGCCTGAGGTTGTTCTCCTGGCCTTGAGCGATCAGAGATGCGTCATCGTCCAAGGTTCGAACAATTGCCTTGACCGTTCCACCGACCTTACGGATCGCCGCAAGCCTGCGGCGGCCGTAGATGATGCGGTATCTGTCCGGTTGGGCTGATGGACGGACCATGATGGGCACTTGTTGGCCATGCTTGCGAATGCTCTCGGCCAACTCATCGATACTGGAATCTTCCAGCACCAACCGATCGCGCAGCCCATCCATGTCAATCTGATCGGGTTCGAAATCGCGAATCGAGTTTGCTGTGATCTCGCGCAAAGAGTCGCGCAATCCTCCAACAGATCCCGGCAGCTTTGCCGCTTTTGGCGGGGTAGGGGAGGGGGCTCCGCTCTCCGTCTCATTCCTTGGAGGCTGGTTGAAGATGTTTCGGGCCATCAGCGACGCCCCCATGCCATTTGGATCGTCTGCTCTAGCTCATCGCCAACGCCATTCACGCTGGTCAGGGCGCGATCAATTGTCTTTCTGATGAATTGGCTTGGATCGACTTCGTAGACGGTCTGCTGGGTCATCCCCGCGTCGGAGATCGCCGTAGACTTCAGCATTGGCTCTGTCATGACCTGACCTGCCAGAATTGATCTCAGGTAGCCTGCCATTTGGGTCTGCGGACCGTCCGACGGTTCATATCTGGTAATCAGGAACTTGACAAAATCCCATGTGACACGCCGACCGATGGCTTCCTCCACGGCCTTGACCGTTTCTGAAGCAAGCTTCAGGAATTGGCTCATGGATGCGATGTCAAGCATGCCAGGTACCACGGTAACCAAAAGCCCCGTCGAGGCTGCCAGCGCAGTTAGGGTTAGAAACCCAAGCTGAGGCGGGCAGTCGATCAGGACGATGTCGTAGTTTGCCTCAACCTCTTCAAGCGCCAAGGCGAGGCGCTCTGCAAAGATGGGCTGTACGCGACGGGCGAGAGCGTTTGCGGTCTCGGTTTCGTACTCCGAGAGCATCAAACCGGCGGGCACCATGTCGAGCTTATGGAAGTAGGTCTTTTGGATGACGTTCGAGAGAGGAACTTGGTCCTCATATCTCAAAGCATCATAGATTGTGCCGCCATCGGCGAACTCAAGCTCGGGCCGAAAGCCGAAAAACGTGGTCAAACTTGCTTGCGGATCGAGGTCTAGGACCAGCACGCGGTAACCGCGCAAGGCATACCTTTGCGCAAGATGAATCGTTGCAGTAGTCTTTGATGAGCCGCCTTTGAAGTTGACGACGGATATCACCTGGAGACGATCGCCATCACGTCGACCTGGGCGGTAGCTTTCTGCGTTCTTTCCAGTGCGTCCAAGAACATCGCGCAACTCATCAATCTCTTGGGCTGTGTAGAACCGGTGTCCGCGGTTGTCTGTATGCACTTCCGGGAAGCTGCCGTCCTTGTGCCGGTTGCGCAGGTTAGATGTGCTTACGCGCAGGAGGCCGGCGACTTCGGTGGAACTGAAGCGACGTAGGGACTTTCGTTCTTCGGGTTCGAAAGCGATCTTCATCTGGCGATCCAAAGACTCAGCCAGATTGTCGGCAAATGCTCCGATATCGGAAGAGCCTATGCCTTGCGTGTATCCAATGTTACGATCATCCATGTCCTGCCGCCTACTCTCGGCCTCTGTTGAGGCTCTTAGTCATTCTGACGGTGTACAGCGTGTCTGACGCGTTTTGCCGTCAGAATGGGAATGCCACGATCCAGTGAGTCCGGCAAGAAGAATCTAAATGTAGTGTGAAAGTTATCCACAACACCTATAAGTGTTGTCGTGTAAAAAACTCAGCAAGTCATTGATATAGATATATTAAATGCAGATCTAACCAAATCGAGCCGCTACTCTGTTGAGTTGGCACATTAGCAGCTAACCCCAAGCAACTAATGGCACTTTCTGCCTCCTGCGGAGTTTTCTCCCGGTGAAATTTTTTGGATTCGGGTCAGAAGCTACATCTGATTTTGGCTCGATTCGTACGGCATGAGGCCAAGTCGCTCCGCCCGTTCCAACAGCATCCTGACGGATGACGGTTGCCAGCTTGTACGTCCCCGTGGAGTCCGCTCACGCATGGCTTCCAACCGGTCGCAGATCGCCTGTAGCGTGATATCCGGGTCCGAACCTTTGATGGCCGCAACAATCGCAGGCAGGCGATCGTCGGTTTCGCGACGTCCAGCGCGTCCAAGCACTTCAGCGGGCAGAAACCCGTCCCGCACATATGCTTTCACGGCGCGGAGCAGGCGGCTTTGCGTCCAATGGCGGCTGTGGGGTAGGGGGCCATTGATAAACCGCAGGATGTCTTCCCATGCCATATCGGGGCGCAAGCGGCGCACATGTGGCACCCAATCCTGCGCGGTTTCGTTCAGGCGCGCCATGTAGCCGTCCTGTCGTGCCAGCCGCACCTTGCGCAGCGCGGCGGGGTCCTTGGTGCGAAGCCCAGGATTGCCACCAACGCGACCCTTGGCGCGCGCAGAGGCAAGGCCCGCCTTGGTACGCTCACGTATCAGCGCGCGCTCGAACTCGGCCGCGGCGCCGAGAACCTGCAACGTGAACTTGCCTTGGGGGGAGGACGTGTCGATCGGGTCCTGGAGCGAGCGGAAGAAGGCACCCTTTGTCTCCAGACGCTCGATTACCTCGAGAAGGTGCGAAAGAGACCGCGCAAGCCGGTCGATCCGCACGACAACCAGCGTGTCGCCCTTGCCAATGCGCTCCAGCACACGGGCAAGCACCGGCCGGGCGCGATTGCCACCGGAGGCGTGCTCTTCATGGATTTCGACGCATCCCGCAGTTTGCAGGGCCTCAGACTGGGGCAGGGGGGTCTGATCCTCTGTGGAAACGCGGGCGTAGCCTATCAGGGGCATGAAAACGGGCCGTTTGCAATTTAAGGTACCATTACTAAACGACCGTTTGTAAACGAATGCAAGCAGGTGCTCTCTCGTCGCGCTCGTCCAAAAACCCTTGGTTTCCTTGCGCTGAGCGCGATCTGAGAGGTTTCACCGGCAGTCGCGCGCGCATACTATATAAAGAGCGAAGGCAACCGCCACAAAATCACTTGGGTAATGTGCAAAAGAACAGTATTTTGCACATATGAAGACCCAAGCATCCGCTTTAACTGATGATTTCAATAACCCCCTCTTCACCATCGAGGAGGATGAAGAGGCTCTCGAAGAGGATCTCTGGTTTCTGCCAGGACCATTCGAAGAAGAACCATATGATTTGCCTCCCGGGCCGCGAGCGGAACCGCCGGACACTGCCGTCATCGAAGACTGGGCAAAGGCAGAAGGCGTTCACGCTGCGCGACTGGCACGGGTTGCTGGACGCTTGGGTGCTCTGGACGACCGGTTGCTGCGTGGCCCGGAAGGCTGGCGGCATCGCCTCGCTTTGATCGAGGCGGCGGACCTTAGCTGGTTCGCAGGGGATCGGGTGAGTTCTGATCGTCTGGCGCTTTGGATATCGATGCGGCTGTCAGGTGCACAGGATAACCCAAATGCCCTGGCAAGAGTTGGCTGGGCTGTTCGGCGCCTGACAGGCGGTCCTGGACCGAAGGCTGACTTGGCCGCCCTCCTGGATCGCCGCGATCCCGAGAACATTGCAGGCGGCGCTGAGCGTTTCGAAGATCGCGCGGGCGGATGGTTGGACATAATGGCTGCAGCAGCCGAGCTCCACCCAATCACGCGGGCTTGCATGGGCTTTCATCTCTGGAACCTGGCCGGCCTCGGACAGCACGGCGGCCAGATGGAAGCCGCCGTCACCGCGTCCAGGATCGCTGTCAGCGATGGAAGGGGTGCTGTATTTGCACCGCTCGCCATGGGCGGGGCAGGGGGGTTGCGTGTCTCGGGCTCGCCGACCGAACGTTTGGCTCGCTGGTTGGATGGGATGAACAGCGCAATTCTGACGGCGATACGGCATCTAGACGATGCCGAGACATGGAGTGCTCGGGCGGAAGGAGTCATGTCTCAGCTTTCGGGGCGAACTCCGGCGGCTCTTCGTTCGGCGTTGACAGAGTGGCCTTTGGTGTCAGCCCCGATGGCGGAGGCATTAACAGGCGCAAGTCGCGCGGCGGTTCAAAGGAACCTCGCCTGGATGGAAGAGAGAGGCCTGATCCGAGAAGTGACGCAACAAGGACGATTCAGGATGTGGCGGATCAAGGACTAGACCGTTGTGATCAGATCCAGCGGGACTGTTGCATTAATCGGTTGGCTTGGCCACTTTCGCGCTTTTGAGGTTAGACATGCTGCGTAAATCCCCGTTCAAGCATCATCGCTTTCCGCGTGAGATCATCTTGTGTGCTGTGCGTTGGTACCTGCGTTACCCATTATCCTATCAGGATGTGGTCGATCTCCTGGCAGAGCGCGAAGTCACCGTTGACCGGTCGACCATTTATCGCTGGGTTCAGAAGTTCGGCCCCGAATTGACCAAGCGCACCGAAAAGCATCTGCGCCGCGCCAGCGTCGATTGGCACGTGGACGAAACTTACATCCGTGTGGGCGGCAAATGGCGTTATCTCTGGCGTGCGGTCGATGCAAATGGTCAGATGATCGATTTTCGCCTCACCGCGCGCCGAGATGCGAAGGCGGCCAAAGCCTTTCTGAAAAAGGCGATTGAACGTGTACGCCTGCATCGGCCTGTGACCATCTGCACCGATAAAGCGCGCGCCTATCGGCGCGTCATCCGCGAGATCAACCACCGCTACGATCCACACTTCGACAGCATCCGGCACATCGATCAAAAGTGGCGAAACAATCTGGTAGAGAGCGACCACGCTGCCATGAAGCGCCTCCTCGGGTATCGCCAAAGTTTCCGGTCGCTCCGAACGGCCAAAGCGACCCTCAGCGGCATCGAAACAATCCGAACCATCAAACGCGGCCACATCCATCACAAACAACCCGGCGTCAGCGGAGAGATCGAATTCATCAGCGGACTGTTCGCCGCAGCGGCATGACCAACCGAACTATCTAGGCATATGCTTGCCGTCAGCGGATTAACGCAACAGTCCCGTTCGTATTCGTCTCACAATAACTCACTGCTGTTGAACCGGCCACGGTGATTTTTCATATCAGAAAATCGGATAGAAAGCATCTTAAACTATCAGTTCAAATTGATTTGGTGGTTCGACAAGGTAGGTGGGAACGAAGGAGCGACCAATGCAACTATCATTTTTCACGATGCCCATTCATCCGATTGGCAAGCCGTTTTCGAAAAGTCTTGCTGAAGACCGCGAAGCGTTCTTGTTGGCCGACTCACTGGGATTTGCCGAGGCGTATTGCGGAGAGCATACCACCGATCAAGCCGAGATCATTACGTCGACTGTCGCGTTTCTGGCCAGCCTTGCTTACGAAACCAAGAACATTCGACTGGGGACTGGCACTGTCAATTTGCCTAATTCCCATCCTGCGCGGGTCGCTGCCGAAATTGCGATGCTGGACCATATGTTGGAAGGGCGTTTGAACTTTGGCATTTCACCAGGTGGTTTGATGTCCGATGCGGAGATTTTCGGGAATCTCAATAGAGACCGGAACGCAATGTTTCTTGAGTGTATTAACATGGTGCTCGATATCTGGGCGGGAGAAGCCCCATATAATCTCAAGGGTGACTACTATGAAGTGTCCACACAAAACACAATGATGCGAGAGATTGGTCAGGGTGACATAATGAAACCTTACCAAGATCCGCATCCCCCCATTATCGGCACAGTCGTTGCCCCGTTTTCCAAGGGGGTGACGGCAATGGCTGCGCGGGGATGGCAACCGATCTCGGCGAACTTCTTGTTGCCCAAATGGGCGGCGACACATTGGCCCAATTACGCCGAGGGCTGCAAACAGGCGGGAAAACTGGCCTCTTATGACGAATGGCGCGTGGCGAAGAACATCTGCGTTGCACGGGATGAGCAAACAGCGCGCTCCTATGCACGTGATCCGGGTAGCCCCTACGTGCTGTATTATTCGCAGTTGCTAACAAAGTTACGCAAAGGTGGACGGTTGAACCTGTTCAAAGAAGATCAGGCCATGCCAGACGAAGAGGTAACGCTTGATTATGTGCTGGACCGTTTGGTGATCCACGGCGATCCGCAATCGGTGGCGGATCAGGTGTTAGAGCTTCGCGAAACAACGGGGACGTTCAACCATCTAGTCTACGCAGGCCATGACTGGACCGATTACGAGCTTGGCCGAGAAAGCATGATCCTGATGGCAGAAAAGGTGATGCCGATCTTGGACGAGGCCACAAAATCCGAACCTGCATATTTGTAGAACTGAACCAAGAGCGGGCGTCTCGGCCAAGACACGGTCGGTTCGCAGTTCACTCGTCTTTCTTGAGACTAAGATAACCATGCTAACACTAGGAGGTTGAGCCGTGCCCAATCCCGTTGCCGAAACCAAAGTCGATCTTCGCGCGTTTCGCAGAGCGCTGGGTAATTTTGCCACCGGAGTAACCATTATTACCGCATGCGGGCCCAATGGAGAAAAGGTTGGAGTCACCGCCAACAGCTTCAATTCGCTGTCGATGGACCCGCCGCTGATACTGTGGAGCAGCATGAAGGAGGCAAAAAGCAACGCCATCTTTGAATCGTCGCCGCATTTTGCAGTCAACATTCTTGCGAGTGAACAAATGGACCTATCAAATCATTTTGCCCGTCAGCAGGTGGACAAGTTTGCTGGTGTCCCGTGGGAAGCCGGCATTGGCGGTGCGCCCTTGTTTTCGGGCTGCTCAGGGCGTTTCCAATGTGAGACCTACGACAAACTGGACGGAGGGGATCATTGGATATTTATCGGCAAAGTGGTGGCATTTGATGATTTCGGGCGTGCGCCGCTATGCTTTCATCAAGGCTCCTATTCAATGATCTTTGGCCACCCTGAGACGTCTAAATGTGCCGAGGCAGATCCGTTGCACGCGCCGTCGGATGGCAAAGTAGAGAACCACAAGTTCTTTTTAATGATGCGTGCCGTTCAAGCCTATCAAGCCCGCTATCAACCCAAGATTCAGACGCTGGGCCTCAATGTCGTCGAAGCCCGTGCATTGTTGATCATGACAGATTTGCCTGCACTGAAGGCGGAACAATTGATCACGCAGTTAAACGTCCCGATTGATGAGGTCGACGACGCGCTGCGCGGCCTGTCGGACAGGGACTTCATTCGCTACAATGGTAGTGTTTATGAAATGACCGAAGCTGGACATGCCAAGGCAAGGCGCTGTTGGGACGTCGCAGGAGCCCATGCCGAAGAGGCCTTTGGCAAGTTCAGTGAGACTCAGTTGGAAAGCTTTACCACCGTGCTTCAGTCGTTGATCTGACCAGCGACGCGTTAGATGGTCTTTTGAACGGCTCGCTTTATGGCGGTATCAACTTCGCGAACGCGTTCGGCATTATTCTTCGCCAGTGTCCCGTCCATGTTCCATAGCGAGTTCTCGAAGCCGACACGTGCCTTGCCGCCAAGTTGGGCCGCACGCGCAAGGCTTTCTGTTTCTTGCTGACCGAACGCACATAGCATCCAGTCAAAGGACATGCCGTCTGCCTTGCCAAGTTCGGTCAGATAGTCCTCCAGATAGGCCCGACCCTGCGAGCCATGCGCATATGTTCCCTGCACAAGCAGGATGAGGTGGTGTGTGCCCGGGATGCGCTGTTCATGGATTGCTCGGACAAACCACTGCACGTCTTCGGGGGAGTAAAGGATATGTTGAATTTCTACGCCTGAGGACGTGGCCCATTCGTAGAACTCCTGCGCTTGAGCCCAATCTTGCGGTTCACGGACCATTTCTCGCAAGGCCACCGACACATATGCGGGTTGAAGGACCTGCATAATCGTGCGTTGCTCGGCGCCGCTATAGCGACCGGCGGCTTCTGAAGTGACTTGCACATACATGTCCGGAACCGTGTCACAGAGTTGATCCAGCACAGCGCGATAGTGACCCGTATCAAGTTCATGCCGCCCCTCGACATCGCGAATGTGGACATGAATCCCATCTGCTCCGGCTTCTTGGCACGATATCGCTGTTGCGAGGATTTCGGCATCGGTGACGGGGAGGGCAGGGTGATCCGATTGACTGCGTCTTGCGCCATTCGGAGCGACCATCAATCTTGGCAGGCATCTCATAACAAGGGTCCAATCTTATATATATGCGATTGCGCCGCTGTTGACTTACATCGACGCGGATGTTCGCGAGAGTGATACTACAACTGTTGGGTTCAAACCTACTTATATTAATGTATGTTTCCTATAGCATAACCTGATGGATGGTCCATGAAACTCCAACAACTACGCTACTTTGTTGCGGTCTACGAAGAAGGGTCGTTTTCTGCTGCTGCGGGACGTGTCAATGCGACGCAATCCGGTCTGTCGACGCATGTGTCCCAGATTGAAAAGCGCTTCAATGTCCCGTTGTTCACGCGTAGTTCCTCGGGGGTGACACCAACGGAATCAGGACGTCTGTTCTATGACGAAGCCGTTCAGGTTATCGCCGCAGCGAACCGTGCCGAAGACCGATTGCGGTCGCTTTCCAAAGCAGTTGTCGGCAATGTCCATGTGGGCTTGATGCCGACGTTCACGCGTTCGGTTCTGACAAATGTTCTGCTACGCTTTTCCGAAGAATTCAGCGATGTCAGGGTTTCGGTGTCTGAGGCCTATTCGGGGGAATTGGCCGAGTCCGTATCCGCCGGGAAATTGGATTTCGCCGTTGTGCCCAACTTCGACCGCGACCGTTTCTTGGCCGGAACCAACATGGGGCGCGATCAGGAATGTTTTGTATGTTCGGCCGACCGCGATCTGCCGAACACAAAGGCCTTGAGGCTAAAGTCCCTACCGCCTCAACGGCTGGTCGTGCCGGGGTGGTCGAATATCCGGCGAAAGCAGATCGAGGATTATTTGGTGCAAAACGACATTGAGGTGCGCGAAATCCTCGAAATAGATACGATGTATGCCACGCTTGATTTGGTGGCGCGCTCTGAATGGGTCGCAATTTTGCCGGGCATCTTATGTGTGTCTGACCTCGACGGAAGTCGGCGGCGTGTTGTGCCGCTTGGCGATCCGCCACTTTATGTGGACTACTTACGCATTGAGCCACGGTCTAAACCACTGTCCCAAGCGGCACAGGAGTTTGCCAACATTCTTCAAGAAGAACTGAACTCCACTTTGGAAATCGTGCCCGTCAGTCAAGGCTAACTACCATCCGCGTAGGCTATCAGGTTTCTTGATATCGGGCCGAATTTATAATCGTTACCCCTGTTGGGCTACTTGCCAGTAGCGTGTGTCGTGACACGTGGAGCGACCGCACTGGGCCGACTCGTACGCGACATAATGTTCATTTTCGGCGCATGGCGTCGTCCACCAAAGGCAGTTCTCACATGAATGACGTCAAGCTATATTCAACCATTTCAGGGCCTAGAGACGCACCGGCACTATTGCTTTTGAACAGCTTGGGGGCGACTCAGTCCATGTGGGATGACCAAATCGCATTCTTGGAGCGCAGATACCGTTTGATCCGCTGCGACACGCGCGGTCATGGCCAAAGCCCCATAGGGCAGGGGCCGTATGTGTTTGATGACCTTGTTGCCGATGCCTTGGCTGTTCTGGAGACTCACGAGGTGGAAAAAGCGACCATTGTGGGGTTGTCACTCGGCGGCATGACGGCACTTGGTTTGGGGGTAGCGGCACCGCAACGGGTTGAGCGGATTGTCTGCTGTGCGGCGCGAGCGGATGCACCGCCAATGTTCGTTCAAAGTTGGCATAATCGTCTGGACAAATTGGATGAGGGGGGCATCGAAGCCGTATGGCAAGGCACCGTCGGGTCGTGGTTGAGTGATGACACTCGAGCAACCCGCCCTGAGGCCGAAGATTTGTTGAAGCAGGGGTTTTTGCAAACAACCGAAGACGGCTATCGCGGCTGTGCTCATGCCTTGATGGGGCTCGACTATTTGCGTCATCTCGGTGAGCTGAATATGCCGACGGCTTTTATTGCGGGTGAACGGGATGTCGCCGCGTCGCCCGAGACAATGAAGGGAATGGCCGACGCGTGCCCCGGGTCAGACTACATTGTTGTCCCCGATGCCAAGCATCTGATCACTGTCGATAATCCTCAGGGTTTTGGCGTGGCGTTGTGTCGAGCGCTTCTACTGGAGTGCTAGGCACCGAACGCACCGATCACGTCAATCGTATCATCGCATTTTGATCGTGACACACTGTGCTTCGGTTGAGGCACAGCGTTTCTATAGCGTATCCATAACCTCAAAAACCGATGCTGTATCTTGTTTCGCCAACCCTTGATCCATCGCCCTGGCATAAAGATCAGCGCAAACAGACATCAACGGGGTGGCCGAAGACGACCGGGCGGCTTGCGCGAGGATGAGGTCAATGTCCTTTAGAAAGACATCGACTTTCATCGTTGCAGGTTCGAAATGTCGATTAACCATCATTGGCCCGCGCAGGTCAAACATCCGCGACCCACCAGCTCCGGTGCGAATTGCATTGTGAACCATGTCCAGATCAAGTCCAAAATTTTTGGCCAGCACCAGCGCCTCTGCCGCTGCGACGTTGTGAACAGCCACAAGCAAGTTCGCGACAAGTTTCAATTTGGTTCCATTGCCGAACGCACCCACGATCTGGGTTTGGCGCGCGATCGCATCGAGGATTGGCTGCACCTTTTCAATCGCATGTTCCGCTCCGCTGGCGAAGACGACCAGATCACGAACTTTGGCCTGCGCACCAGTGCCGCTGACAGGACAATCCAGCATCTCGCCGCCAGCGTTCTCTATGTGGCCTTTGGCGTCTTGTTTCGCGGCCACTGGCAAAGTGCCCATGTCGATGATGGTTGCACCTTTTTGCAAGGTCTGCGTCACCCCATCAGGTCCGGTAGTGACGGCAACAAGCGCGTCAACAGACGCCAGTGACACGAGGATGCAACCGCACTCTTGCGCCACTGCAGCTGGTGTGGCGCACACCTTCCCACCTACAGATCGCAGACGTTCTTGTGCGGCCGGATCAGGATCAAAACCGACAACCGCATGGCCGGATTGAAGCAGGTTTTCGGCATAAGAGGATCCCATGATACCCAGCCCGATAACACCAACATTGGATTGCATGCGTTCTTCCTTTTGACTTTGGTCAGTTGTGGTTGAGGCTGTGTTCATTGGCTCGGTGTTTCGGGTGACTTGTCTTGCGCGGGATCAACAAAAAACATATTGCTGAAACCGGATACCATCTGCTTCAGCGCGGATTCATGATCGGTCGCGGAGCACAGTCCATCCGACAGCCCGTCAAGTTGATCGGCATCCGACATGGTATAAATCATAGCCCCAACAAGAAAATGAAAGCGCCAGTGAATATCCTCCGGCGACAGGTGGCTGGCCGAGCGCGAAAGTTCTTTGATGAAACGTCGATCGTTTTCATCAAAACTCTCTTTAAGAAGCGCGCGAACTTGTTCGGTTGAGCCTGTCGATAGATGGGAAAGCAGGCGCGTAAAGAGGTGGTCGCGATCCCCTTTGGTGACCTCAAATGCAGGACGAAGAAAGGCCTGCAAGATTCCGGTAAGGCTACGTTTGCCCGCGTTATCGACCGGCAATTGATCAAGGTATTGAGCGCGTCTTTCAACAAGTCTGCGAGAGCGTCGCGCAAAAACTTCCTTCAGTACGCCTTCCTTCGACCCGAAGTGATAGTTGATCGCCGACACGGATACCCCCGCTTTCCCGGCGAGGTCGCGGAACGTGACACGGTCGAATCCTTCGGCACCAAATACGATTTCG
The DNA here is from genome assembly GCF_000622325.1 of Sulfitobacter geojensis. Taxonomy (NCBI): domain Bacteria; kingdom Pseudomonadati; phylum Pseudomonadota; class Alphaproteobacteria; order Rhodobacterales; family Roseobacteraceae; genus Sulfitobacter; species Sulfitobacter geojensis. The sequence goes on along the minus strand of NZ_JASE01000002.1, from coordinate 60,261 downwards.
GCCGCATCAAGGATCAACGCGCGCGGTGTTCCCTTCGGCAACCGCTTCTCTGGCGTGGAGGTGTGATTCGCTTTTTTTGTCAATGTGTTATCCACTAAAGGTCGTTGTTTTCCACAGTCAATATAGCGGAAAAAAAAGAAATTGACATAAAGAACATTTGTTCGCTATCGTTTTTTTGCTGGCAAAGACAATCGCGCATTGCCCGCTCAGATGAGATCAAAAAGGAACAGTTATGGCTTCTAACATTAAGATGGAGGGCGACATAAAAGCACCAAGTCTCGTCAGGCGCCTCGGCATATCGAGCGCGGAGCTGCAAATCTTGGCCGCGTTGGTCGCCTTGGTCATTCTATTCTCGCTCATATTCCCCCAGAGCTTCTTTTCACAAATCACCCTCACCAATATGCTGCGCGTGGCGGGCATTTTGATGGTCGTCTCCATCGGTCAGAGCTTTGCACTGATTGTTGGCGGGTTTGACATTTCTGTTGGGGCCACCATGGGCATCGCGTCAGTGACGGCCGCAACCTTGATGTTGGCCGGCGTGCCCATACCGATGGCCATTGTTGCAGCCATTGGCGCAGGATCTCTGATCGGCTTCATCAATGGGCTCGGCATCGCCGTCATGGGTGTGACACCATTCGTCATGACATTAGGGATGCTAACATTCGGGCGAGGCCTTGCGGACCTTATCGCTGGGGGTAGCTCGCTGACCGGATTGCCGAGCGCGTTTGCCCTGTTCGGTCGGTCACTTTGGTGGGGCGTCCCCTCGGCCGCATGTATTGCGGCGATCGTGGCATTCTTTGCATGGTTCATTTTACAACGCACACGGGCGGGTCTGTATATCTATGCCATCGGCGGAAGCCACGAGACCTCCCGCGTCGCAGGTGTATCCACGATGCGATACCACATCCTCGCATACACAATTTGCGGCGCGCTGGCGGCGGTTTCGGGCTTGATGCTGACCTCACGCATTTCCGTCTCACAGGGCAGCTTGGGGACAGGCTATGAATTGCTTGCAGTTGCTGCAGCGGTGATCGGCGGCGTGCGGATCGGTGGCGGGGTTGGGCGTCTGATTGGCGTATTCTTGGGGGTTAGCCTGATTACAGTGCTGAACACAGGATTGGATATCGCGGGCGTGAACCCCTTCATTCAACAAATGGTCACAGGAACTGTTTTAGTGGTCGCGGTGATCGTTGCAAACGCTCGATCCGGCAGCTTCCGCCGACTGTTCCGCCGAAAAACAGAATAAACAGAAAATGCCAAACCAACAAAACAATACGGAGTACACAAAATGAAAACACCTTCAATAGTTTCACTCACCGCGACTATTATAATTGCGGCAGCGACCGCACAGGTTAGCGCGCAAGATGTCACATTTACCGACGCCGAGCGCGTGCCGTTGAGTTGCGACAACCAATTCACTGTAAATGATCTTGCGACCTTGAAGCCTACGGCGCCAGACGACGAGATTACAATTGCCGTATCGGTTCCGTCATTCGCGAACCCCTATATTCAATCCTTGATCTACGGCGCTGAAAAAGCCGCCAAAGAAGTTGGCGTAAAGCTCACGGTTGGTGCTGGGCGCGGGTTCATGGACCCCGGTTCCCAGATTTCACAACTCGAAAGCGCCGCAACCCGCCGCCCCGATGCGGTGTTGATTAACCCCGCCGATCCTGCCGGTCTGGCTGCGGCTATTGATGATGTCGTTGCCAGCGGCATTCCAGTTGTCGATATCGGCACGTTGTCGATGTCGGAGAACTCCTACAAGCTCGTTCAGGATGACTATTCTCAAGGGCAGGTTGCTGCAAAAGCTGTGATCGAACATTTTCAGAGTGGTGGTAAAGGTGTCATCGTGGCTGGCCCAGCTAACGCTTCATGGTCGCGCGGCAGGACGGCAGGTTTCACAGATGCGCTTGCTGATAGCAGCATCGAAGTTTCATCGATTGTTTGGTCGGACCTCGACCCTCAGCAAGCATTGACGCGGTTTAGCAACGCCATTCAAACCGATCCCGAGGTGGATTGGATCTATGCAACGGGATCGTTCCTGCTCGCGCCGCAATCTCTCCCTGCGGAATATGCGGACACCTTTTATCTCGGTGGCACGCTGACCAACGTGAGCGCGGCAGGTTTGCAAGAAGGGACCGCGAACCTGATCTTGCCTGATTTTCCCGTTGCTGTTGGCTACCTCGGTGTCGTCTTGGCCTTAAAGGCACTTGCGGGCGAAGACTTGGCCAAGGTCAACTGCCTGCCAAACGAGGTCATGGGCAAAGACAATCTTGAGGAACCTGTGTGGTCTGATGCCAGCTTCGTTCCAGCTGACTGGAAAGCTCCAGAGTAGATCGCAAGTATAGGCGCGCCGAACCAATTCGGCTTGGTGCGCTCTATAGCAGCCACGATTGCAACGAGGCTTTGAAATGACAGACCTATCACATTCTCCACGGCTTGAGCTTTCTGGAATATCTAAATACTTCTCGGGTGTTACCGCCTTGGAAGACGTGGATATCGAGCTTTACCCAGGCGAAATTCACGCCCTCCTTGGAGAGAACGGTGCCGGAAAATCAACGCTTATCCGCGTCCTAACGGGCGGATATCTATCGGATGCGGGTAGCTTTCGGATCAATGGGCAGAATGTGAGCATCACATCGCCCCGCGACGCCATCCGGCAAGGCATTAGCCTCGTTCCTCAAGACATTCTCTTCGTGCCAAATTTCTCGATCGGTCGGAATATGCTCTTGGGCATGGAAGGCAGGGGCAGTCGCCGGGACAGCCTGTCGCAAAGGGAACGCAGCCTCGTTGAGGATGCTCTTTCAAGGTTGGGGGCGAAGATTGACGTCGACGCCCCCGCAAGCACGGTTCCAGTTCCACAGTTGAGATTGGCGCAGGTCGCTCGAGGGTTGTTGCAGGGCGGCGATATCATGGTTCTCGATGAACCGACCGCTGTGTTGTCCGAGCCGGACGCTGAAATGCTCCTCGAGCGGTTGGAGGGCCTGCGCACAATGGGCACAGCAATCCTCTATGTCACTCACCGTTTGAACGAAGTCTTGCGGATCGCGGACCGGACTACTATTCTGCGGGATGGGAAGCGGGTCGGGGTGTATAAGCGCGGCGCTCTAAAGCGCGAGGATATGGTGGAGTTGATCGCGCGGTCTCTGCCCGATGAGACCACGCGCCCCGCACGACGAGTTGCTGAAAAGGTGGACGAACTCGATGCGCCGCGCCTATCTGTGAGGAACTTCTCGTCGGGGATCATATTTCGCGATTGTAACCTCGACGTGCGCCCCGGTGAAATCATTGGAATTGCCGGTGTGCAAGGCTCGGGCCACGGAGCATTCTTGCGCAGTCTTGGCGGATTGGATCCTGTTGACAGTGGAACGTTGCGCGTCAATGGCGCGTCCATACGCACGGGAAATGTCGCGAGAAGCGTCGGAGCCGCAGTTATGACGGTGCCTGCGGATCGGCGCGGATCATCAATCATTGCCGATATGTCTATTAGGGCCAACCTCGCTGTGTCGGGGCGCTCACGGGCGGGTATGAGCCGCTGGGGCATTCGCAAGCAGGCATGCGAAAGGGAGATGACCAGAACCTATATTGAACGGATGTCGATCCGGCCAAACGCGCAAGATGCACTGTTGGGTCAGATGTCAGGTGGCAACCAGCAGAAAGTCGCGATCGCGCGGGCATTGGATGCAGAACCGGAGGTTTTGCTGATCGAGGAGCCAACCCAAGGTGTCGATGTCGGAACCAAGGCTGACATCCACGACCTCCTGCGCGAAGCCGCGACGCTAAGAAACTGCGCGGTCGTTGTCGCCTCATCCGAATGCGAAGAATTACTGGAGCTGTGCGATTCAATTGCAGTGATGCGTATCGGCAAGCTGACCGCGCCGGAATTGGCGTCAGCCATGGACTACAAGAGCCTGCTCGCACGCGTCCTGCCGTAGCCATCGGAGCACTTTAGAGCCTAAAGAATTGGGTCGGATCCTCCGTCCCATAACAGAAAAACTATGTCGGAAGGAAACAAGATGACCAAAAACCAAGCCCCTCAAGTGATACAACCCGAGAACGTTCCCGTCCCCAACGAACCTTACAGTACAGCGGTGAAGGCTGGCGGATGGTTGTTCGTTTCCGGACAGACCGCGACCGATTTTTCAGACTCAATCGCGCCGCAGGCCACGTCGGTCAATTCGAACCTTTCCAATGACCAAAAGCAGCAATCGCTCTACATCATGGAAAAGATTGACCGCATTGCGAAAGCTGCGGATATGAACATTGGCAAAGATGGGGTCCGGATCTGGCAATGGTTTGTATCGCCCAAGCCTACACATGATGATTTCCGCGTTGGGGATACAAAAACCGGCCTTCGAATTACAGAGTATCTCGAAAGTCGCAACCTCTACGTGAAGGAGCCGCGTCCAGCGTCGACGGCAATGGGAACCAAGGATCATCTCATCCCTAATGCTCTGCTGCAGGTCGATGTGATGCTTAAGGAAGATGGCGAGAGCGTCGGCACACCTGCACCCGACGGTGTTCCCGCACCTCTGGCCGGATATTCGCCGGCTATCAAGCGCGGTGACTTTGTATTCCTGTCCGGTGAAATTCCCGTCGATTGGGTCGGTGATTTCGGTTCGGACAAGCACTATGGGCCACGCTCGGCGCTTGCCAAAGAAGCCCGTGTAAACCCCTATGTGTGGTATGGGTCAGAGATTGAAAAGCAGACCGATTACACCCTGTGGAAGCTGTCCAAGATCGCAGAGGCAGCAGGCACAACGCTTGATCGCGCGGTCAAGGCTGATGTCTACATTGGTGATCCTGCTGACTTCGAAGGTATGGATCGCGTCTGGAAGAAATGGTTCCCCGAAAATCCTCCTGCACGTGTTGTTGTGCCGTGGTTGGGGATGGGCGGCAGCGGCGCGCGGATCGAAATCGCCTTTGTTCTGCTGGATGGTGATTCACAGTTGGAGGCCGTGCCGATCCACACAGATAACGCCCCCACGCCGTTCGGCCACGAACCACAGGCTATCAAGGCGGGCAATCTTTTGTTCCTCAGCCACCTGCAGTGCGCCAATCAAGACGGCGTTGTGCCAGAAAATCTGAGCCAGAGCGTGGAATTCCCCCATGCGAAACCGACGGCGCGGTTGCAGACCCGCGAGATGATGAAACATGCCTCCGCAATTTGCGAAGCGGGCGGCACCTCGCTCGAGAACGTCGTGCGCCGCGCCTGTTTCCTAGATACCGCAGCCAACCATGCGGAATGTATGGATGAATTTGCCGCCCATTTTGACGGGATCAAACCAGCCTCCACCACGATGTCGCTAGAAGGGCGGCAAGTCGCCAAGGGAGCCCATTCGATCCTCGATCTGATCGCTTGGGTCCCCGAGTAGCAGCTCGCTTTCATTCAAATCAGGTCGCGCCATTGAGGGCGCGACCAACAACGCGAAGTTCGCGACGGAAAGGTTTTGAGATGTCTCACACAACATATCAACAAGGTATGAGGATTGATTGGGATGTGCCGATCACAATGGACGATGGGCTGGTTTTGCGGGCGGATGTGTTCCGCCCACAAGAGGAGGGGAAGTATCCAGTTCTCATGACTTACGGCCCCTACGCAAAGGGATTGGCCTTCCAGACGGGGTATCCAAGTGCGTGGAACAAAATGGTCAGCGAACACCCCGATGTGCCCCACGGTTCGTCCAATATCCACCAGAACTGGGAGGTGGTCGATCCCGAGAAATGGGTGCCCGAAGGATATATCTGTATTCGCGTCGATAGCCGCGGCACCGGCCGTTCACCCGGATATGTTGATCATTTTTCTCCGCGCGAAACTAAAGACTATTACGAGTGCATTGAGTGGGCCGGACAACAGGACTGGTCGACGGGCAAGGTTGGCCTAAGCGGTGTTTCGTATTTTGGGATCAATCAATGGCATGTTGCCTCCTTGCAGCCACCGCATCTTGCCGCAATGTGCGTATGGGAAGGCTCCGCAGACTGGTATCGCGACATGACCCATCACGGCGGTATCCTGTCTACTTTCTGGGCCAATTGGTATGATATGCAGGTGCGCACCGTCCAGCACGGATTGGGCGCCCGCGGTGGGCGTTCGCCGACCAGCGGCATGTTGATCTGTGGCGATGAAATGCTCTCGGATGCACAGCTTGCAGCGAACCGTTGTGATTTTGGTGACGAGATTCTAGCGCACCCGTTGGATGACAAATATCATAAGGAACGCTCGCCAGATTGGGACAAGGTCACCGTGCCGTTTCTCTCTGCTGCAAATTGGGGCGGCCAGGGATTGCACCCGCGCGGGAACTTCGAAGCATATATGCGCGCGGCCTCTGAGCATAAGTGGTTGGAAGCCCATGGTTTGGAGCATTGGACGCATTTCTATACGGATTACGGCCGTGAGCTTCAGCTCCAGTTCTTCAACTGCTTCCTCAAAGGTGAAGACAACGGCTGGGCCAATCGCAAACGCGTCCAACTTCAGATGCGCCATCCCGACAAGTTCGAAGAGCGTTTCGCCGAGGATTGGCCGCTGCCAGAGACCGATTGGCAGAAGCTCTACCTACAACCAGCCGCTCAGATACTCGCCGAAAGACCACCATCACAGGCCGCCGAAACTGACTTCGATGCGCTTGGCGATGGCCTCACCTTTGTGACTGAACCCCTAGAGCAGCAGACCGCGATTGCGGGCCCAATGTCGGCGCGACTGCGCGTGTCGTCCACGACTGAGGATGCAGACATTTTCCTTGTGGTCAGGGTCTTCACGCCCGACCTGCGCGAAGTCGTCTTTGCCGGTGCGATTGACCCCCATACGCCGGTGGCACAGGGGTGGCTGCGCGCGTCGCATCGCAAACTTGATCCGGTACTTTCGCGACCTTATCGCCCCTACCATACACATGACGAGGTCCAGCCACTTGAGCCGGGGGTGCCGGTCGACCTCGATGTCGAAATATGGCCCACAAGCATTGTGATCCCGAAGGGGTATCGCCTCGCGTTGAGTGTGCGTGGCAAAGACTACATCTGGCAGGCCAGCACCGGCGCACGGCTGTCCAACTTCAAGAACGAACTTTTGGGGTGTGGGCCGTTCCTGCACGATGACCCGCGAGATCGACCTGAAAATGTTTTTGGCGGCACAACAACTTTGCATTTGGATCCAAACAACCCTTCGTTTCTGATGGTGCCTGTAATAGCCGAAGGGGCACCTTAAGAACGCTTTTCCCTTAGAGCTTGGTCAACGCAGAGTTCTTGTGGTTAGGCCATTTTTTACCCTTGTGTAATTTGCGCTGTTGAATGTCATTGAGAACTGACCCGGTATTGTCACCGAGATTTGACCCGCCTCTATTGTTTATCAGCATTACGTTTTGGTCAATGCGGTGTGCTCCTTTGTTGTTTTCTTTGCAGCCTCTGAGCTGGCTTTGAAGCGATAGCTATCGTTTCCGGCTTCAAGGATGTGGCAGCGGTGCGTGAGACGGTCTAGCAGTGCAGTTGTCATCTTTGCATCTCCGAAGACCTGCGCCCACTCACTGAAGCTGAGGTTTGTCGTGATGACGACGCTGGTGCGCTCATAGAGCTTGCTCAGAAGGTGGAACAGCAGTGCGCCACCGGACGGGCTGAACGGCAGGTAACCAAGCTCGTCGAGGATGACGAGGTCGATCTTGGTGAGCATCTCAGCCATCTTCCCGGCTTTTCCGATGGCCTTTTCTTGCTCCAGCGCGTTGACCAATTCGACGGTTGAGTAGAAGCGCACTTTGCGTCTGTGATGTTCGATCGCCTGCACGCCGATTGCGGTGGCAACGTGGCTTTTGCCGGTTCCAGGTCCACCGATCAGAACGACGTTTTCCGCATTCTCTATGAACTCACCGCGATGGAGCTGTCGGACCGTGGCCTCATTGATGTCACTCGACGCGAAGTCAAAACCCGTCAGGTCCTTGTAAGATGGAAAGCGCGCGACCTTGGTATGATAGGCAATCGACCGCACCTCCCGTTCGGCCATTTCCGCCTTGAGCAGTTGGGACAACATAGGTGTGGCCGCTTCAAATGCTGGAGCACCTTGTGCAACCAGATCATCGACCGCATGCGCCATGCCATGCAGCTTGAGACTACGCAGCATGATGACGATGGTGGCTCCTGCTGGGTCATGACGCATTGCGCTTGCCTCCTGCCTGCCTGAGGTCGTCGTAGCGATCTACGTTTGCCTTTGGCGCGGTTTCCAAGGCCAAGGCATCTGGTGGATCAATTTCTGGATGATCTGTCTGCTTTGGATCTATCAGCCGATGCAGGAGGTTCAGGATATGCGTCTTGGTAGGCACTCCAGCTTCCAGCGCCAGCTCAACTGCTCGCAACACAGCGCTTTCGTCATGGTGTAAAACCAAAGACAAGATGTCGACCATCTCGCGATCTCCGCCATCCTTGCGCAGCATGTGGTTTTGCAGTCGACGGAATATGTCGGGCATCTCTGTAAACGGCGCTCCGTTGCGCAATGCCCCTGGTTTGCGTTGGATGACCGCCAGATAGTGGCACCAATCATAAATGACCCTGCCAGGCTTACGGTGCGATCGATCAATGATGCGGTCATGGGTACAAACGGTTTGCCCTTCAGCGGCAATAACCAACCGCTCTGGATAGACACGAAGGCTGACGGGGCGGTTCGCAAAGCTGGCAGGCACGCTGTACCGGTTGCGCTCGAAAGTGATCAAACACGTCGGTGACACACGCTTGCTGTGTTCGACAAACCCGTCAAAGGCTGGTGGTAGAGCCATCAGCACAGGCTTCTCAGCTTCCCAAGCATCAGCGATTGAGCCCGGCAATTCCCGGTGCGACGTCTCTGACCAGAGCGCAATGCAACGATCTTCAATCCACTGGTTCAGTTCTCGGAGATCTTTGAAGACAGGCATGACCTGCCACAACCGGTTCCGTGCATCACGAACGTTCTTCTCGACCTGTCCCTTCTCCCAGCCTGCTGCTGGATTGCAGAACTCAGGTTCAAAGACGTAATGACTGGCCATGGATTGGAAGCGTGCGTTGACATCACGTTGCTTACCGCGCCCAACACGATCCACGGCAGTCTTCATATTGTCATAGATGCCGCGCCCGGGGACACCACCGAACACGCGGAAGGCGTGCCAGTGTGCATCGAACAACATCTCATGTGTTTGCAAAGGATAGGCTCGCACAATGAAGGCCCGACTGTGCGACAGTTTGGTGTGTGCCACCTGCAATTTGACCCGTTCGCCACCAATCGTAGCCCAGTCTTCACTCCAATCGAATTGGAACGCTTCTCCTGGCTGGAAGACCAACGGCACAAACGTACCGCGTCCTGTCGTTAATTCTGCTCGATGCCGATCAGCCCGCCACGCGCGGGCAAAAGCTGCTACCCGCTCGTAAGATCCATCGTACCCGAGCTTAACCAGATCTTCGTACATCAGCTTAACGTTGCGCCGCTCTTTGCGAGACTTCCGCGTCTGCGCCAAAAGCCACGCCGACAACCGATCCGCATAAGGGTCCAACTTGCTCGGCCGCGACGGCGTCTTAAACCTTGGCTCTACCGCGTCCTCGCGGAGATACTTTTTAATGGTGTTGCGAGACAGCCCAGTGCGCCGCGCAATCTCTCGTATCGGCATTTTATCACGCAATGCCCAGCGTCGTATGACACTCAAAAATCCCATGTCGATCACTCCAAATCCCCCTGAACGAAAACGTCAGGGCCATGTCTTCACATGGGTCAATTCTCAGTGACAATTTATGGGGTTACCGGGTCAGTTCTCAGTGACATTCAACATACAGATCGCGCGAGGAATCCTCACGGGTCGTTCGCGAAACGAGAGAAATTCAGCCAGATCAAGACCAATGGGTTGGGCAAGAAACTGTCAGGGGGTGGTTGGCTCTCAGCATAATATTGATAATATTATTGACATCTTATGTAGCCATTGGTTATTGAGCTAAAAATGATGGGACGAATTGAATGGATGACACATATCCCTCCTTCTCTGTGGCAGCGCCGCCAAACCTCGGGCGGCATGACCAAGAGGCTGCTGGCGCCATCGGTTTCGGCAAGATGATTTTGATCCGCGCCCGCATAGGTTCCGATCTTTCACAGGCCAATGAAACGGCCGGAGGATTGGACAAGGCCATCTTCAACGGGGCGCCCAAAGCGATTGCACCGGCGGTCTCAACATTCACTTTTTCAAACGCGAGCCTTTGCCATGCGAGTTAACCAGATCAGAACGCGCCTGGCGTCGGGTGATATTGTAATCAACGCGTGGCTTTCTATCCCATCAAGCTATTCAGCGGAGGGAATGGGGCACTCCGGGGCGCATTCAGTCACCATAGATCTACAGCACGGGATGTTGAGTTTCTCCGAAACGCTTCCCATGCTTCAAGCGATCTCGGCCACCTCCGCAACGCCCTTGGTGCGCGTGCCTTGCCTCGATGCCGCACAAATCATGCAAGTGCTCGACGCCGGAGCCTACGGTGTCATCTGCCCGATGATTTCGACCCCCAAACAAGCTGCTGAACTTGTCGCTGCCTGTCGCTATCCACCGTTCGGCAAGCGCAGTTTCGGCCCGTCGCGCGGCCTGCTTTACGGCGGTTCGGATTACGTCCAGAACGCCAATGACACCGTCATGGTCATCCCGATGATCGAAACCGCAGAGGCTGTCGCCCGGATCGAGGAAATCCTTTCCGTGGACGGAATCGACATGATCTATGTTGGCCCGAACGATCTCGCCTTTGAGCTTGACGGGCATGTGGATTTTCCACGGCCAAAATCCGAAGCGGCCATGGTGACGCTGCTCGAGGCGGCGAATCGTCACAACATACCTGCTGGTATTTTCTGCGGATCGGCGGAAGAAGCCCGCAAACGCGCCGCGCAGGGGTTTCGATTGGTGACACCCGGCAATGACTTTGCCCATCTGACAAAAAGCATGAAGGCGGCTGTTCAGCTGGTCCTTAACGACGCCGCCGCGCTGGAACAGCAAGCCGCCGTCAGTCACGGCTATTGAGCGATCCGTTGCTGGGAGAGGGTCGAATTATCACATAATTTCAACGACTTGTACGCGCGATGAATATTCAATATTATTATTGACAATTTAGTGGATAATAATAAGCTTCTTGAACACAACGCGGTTGCACGATGCCTGTGCACCCGTCTGGCATCCAAAGGGAGGACTTGGAATGTGGAATCGACGGATCATGAAATATGTCGCGGGGCTTGCCGTAGGCCTGGCCGCGCAAGGGGCCATGGCTCAGGACGTGAAATGGGATCTGGCCCTGTTTGGAAGCCCCGCCTTTCGGGTCGCGGGTGAGGCCTTTGCTGATTACGTAAATCAGAACAGCGATGGCAAGATGGAGATTGTCGTTCACAACGGAACACTCTCACCCTCGCGCGAAATTCTGGACAACGTGTCGATCGGCGCGTTTCAGCTCGGATACGTCATTTCCAGCTATCACCCCGGCAAGAACCCGTTGATTTCGGTGCTTGACCTGCCGTTCCTTCCGATTGACTCGATGGAAGCCCGCATGGAGATCAGCGAAGCACTCTACAAGAACGAGATGGTCCTCAAGGAATTTGCCAAATGGAACTCTATGCCGATGATGGGTGTTGTCATGCCCCACTACGAGATCATGGGTAAAGGCGACGTTCCAAAGACGCTTGAGGACTTTGACGGTTTGCGCATCAAGGCGACAAGCGGCATGGGGGATGCGTTGGCACGGTTTGGTGTCAGCCTTGTGCCGCTCAGCGGCTCCGAGCAATACAACGGTCTTCAGACCGGCGTAATCGACGCCGCCGCGGCCACACCATCCGGTCTTGGAGGAGCCAAGCTTTACGAAGTCGCGGATTGGTATACCGTTGGCATGAGCACCGGCTCGGCAAACGTCACGCTTGTGGTCAATGCAGATGCCTATCAAGGGCTTCCCGAGGAACTAAAAGCCGTGCTGGACGACGCCAAGGCCCACGCTTATGCCGAAACGATCAAGGCCCAGAACGGGGCCGCCGAAAGTTATCAGCCGGCCATCGAGGCCGCTGGACTGACCCGTTTCGAAGTCCCCAAGGAAATGGTGGACAAACTCCGTGCCGAAGCGGCCAAACCGGTTTGGGATGCTTATGTCGAAGACATGGAGAGCAAGGGGTTGCCTGGTCAGGAACTCTTGGACTTTGTCCTGAACTGGAAGTGACGCAGCTATGAGGGGCGGCCAGTGTCTGGCCGCCTTCCTTTCTGAAACCTATCAAAACCGGACGGGAGTGGAACAAAAATGCTCGGTATTCTTGACCGCTGGCTGGGGCGCCTTGAATTCACCACGGCCGTGATCGGTGGCGTGACCATCCTTGTGCTCATGTTCCTGATCACGGCCGAAGTGCTGTCGCGCAAACTCTTCAACATACCGATACGGGGACAGGTCGATTTCACCTCGCTAAGCATGGTGACCTTCAGCCTTTTGTGCATCTCGCATTGCTACCGGCAGGCGGGTCACATCCGCATGGATATGCTGCAAAAGATGACCAGCGGCCGGTTTTCCTGGGCAACACAGATCTTTGCGACCTGCGCCGGTCTGTTGTTGATAACGGCGATCCTGCCGGGAACCTGGACCCATTTCTTGCGGGCGTGGTCGCTGGGCGACACCACAATCGGCATCGGACTTCCGACCTGGCCATCAAAGCTGGCCGCCCCGATCGGCCTGGGCATTCTCTGGCTGAGGTTGACGCTGGAGCTTTGGGTCTATGGTCGGCTGATCTGGAACCCGGACCTTGACCCGATTGGCGTGCCTGCCGCCCCCCCTCCAACCGATCACATGGACGCATGAGGCTATAACAATGGATCCGCTTACAATTGGATATCTCGGCTTTGCGGCGCTCATCATGATGGTGATGATGGGCGTACACATCGCCTTTGCAACGGGTGTCGTGGGGTTCCTGGGCATCGTCGCGCTCAAGGGCTGGACGGTGGCCGCGAATATCTCGGGGATCATCCCCCACAGCACGGGATCGAACTATCTCTTCAGCGTCCTGCCAATGTTCATATTGATCGGCTTTTTCGCCCATGCCTCTGGAATGGTGCAGGGCGCCTATCGCGCGGCGCGGGCCTGGATCGGGTGGATGCCCGGTGGCCTTGCCATCTCGACCGTTCTTGCGGCTGGCGGGTTCGGGGCGGTTTCGGGGGCCAGTCAGGCCACCGCCGCCGTCTTTGCCCGCGTGGCGATCCCGGAACTTCTTAAGCTGAAATACAACCCGACGATTTCAGCGGCCGCCGTTGCGGCATCGGGCACGCTTGCGTCCCTCATACCGCCAAGTGCCGCACTGGTTGTCTACGGGGCGATCGTGGATCAATCCATCGGGCGCTTGCTGCTGGCCGGCTTTGTCCCCGGCATCTTCTCGGCGCTGCTTTACGCGGGCTTCATCCTGCTGCGCTTTTCGATCTCTCCCGATCTTGGCCGCCCAATCAAGGGCATCACCTGGGCAGAGCGCGGGCGATCCATTCCCGGTGTGCTCCCGATTGTACTCGTTATGGTGATGATCCTTGGCGGCATGTCCACCGGCTGGATGACCCCGACCGAGGCTGGCGCGGTCGGCGCAAGCATCGTCTTCGTCTACGCGCTGATGCGCCGCTCCATCACCTTCAAGGGGCTCAACACATCGCTGGTGGAAACCGCAAACCTCACGGTGATGCTGTTCTCGACATTCTGGGGCGTGTTCATCTTTTCGCGGTTCCTGGCCTTCACAAGACTGCCGACCGAAATCGCCGAATGGCTTGTGGCCCTGCCCTATTCGCCAACGACGATCCTTGTTGCGATCCTTCTGGGCTATGCGTTTCTGGGCATGTTTCTGAGCGCATCAGGCATGATGTTGCTGACCCTGCCGGTGATCTTTCCAGCGGTGGTGGAACTGGGAATTGACCCGATTGTCTTTGGTATCCTCGTGATCAAGATGGTCGAAATCGGCCTGATCACACCGCCTGTCGGCCTGAATGTCTATGTCGTCGCCAGCATCCGAACCGACATACCCATCGGGGGCATCTTCAAGGCCATCTGGCCTTTTGTCCTGATCGACGTGCTGACCGTGGCGCTGCTGATCCTCTTCCCCGCGATTACGACATTCCTGCCAAATCTGGTGCTCGGAGAAAGCTTATGACCGACCAGCCCGCAAAGTTCACAGTTCGCAACGACGCTTTTTTCGACTGTATGGAGCCCGGCGCGACCCTTGAAGTCGTCGCCAACGGCTTTGGCTTTACCGAAGGGCCGATCTGGCATCCGCGCGAAAAATGGCTCTTGTTCTCGGACATCATGGAAAGCCGTCAATACAAGTGGTCAAAGGCCGACGGCCTCACACCGTTTCGGATGCCAAGCAATCAGGCCAACGGCAATTTTTTCGATGCCGAGGGGCAGATCGTAAGCTGCGAACACGCCTCCTCCAGTCTGGTTCTGCATGACCATGACGGCAAGCGGGTCAAACCCATCGCAACCCATTTCGAGGGCAAGGAGCTGAACAGCCCCAACGATGTTGTCCGCGACAACGCTGGCCGCATCTGGTTCACCGACCCGACCTTTGGCCGCATCCGCGAACCGCTAGGCATATTGCGAGAGCCGATGCTCGACTTTCAGGGCCTATTCCGGCTTGACCCGGACGGCAGCCTTCATGCCGTGATCCGCGACTTTCAACAGCCCAACGGCCTGTGCTTTTCCGCAGACGGACGCCGGCTTTTTGTCAACGACAGCTGGGGGGAACACATCCGGGTCTTCGACCTCAAGGACGATGGCAGCGTGACCGGCGGCGAGGTCTGGGCCGACATCACCGGTGACGGTGAGGGCGTTCCAGACGGCATGAAATGCACCCAGGACGACAAGATCCTGTGCAACGGCCCCGGCGGGGTCCATATCCTGTCGCAAACCGGGGAAACCCTGGGGGTCATCCTGATGCCCGAGAAATCCACGAATTTCTGCTTTGGCGACGATGGGCTTTCGACGCTCTACGTCACCGCGTCAACATCCGTTTACCGCATTCCGACCAAGATGGTCGGACTGGCAATGATCTAAAGGAGACACATGAAATGAACACCGCAGTATCAGAGGTCGATCCCGGGCTTGACCCGTCCAAGGCCCACATCATTCACCCCCGCGTCACATCCGAGAATGTTCAGGGAACCACGGTTCGTGTGACCACCGACGACCATGCCTGGATCATTGATGAGCCCAAGATCAAGGGCGGCGCCAACCTTGGCCCGACCCCGCTTGAATCTCTGCTCGGCTCATTGGCCGGTTGCAAATCGGTTGTTCTGCGGCTTGTCGCCAATGCGATCAACTTTGACTATTCTGGATTGAAGGTCGATTGCGTGGGCACCGCCGACCTTCGCGGCGCGCGCGGTGTAGAGGGTGTCCGGCCCTATTTCACCCATGTCAAACTCACGCTTGACCTGACCACCGACGAACCGGCGGACCGGATCGACCTGTTGAAACGCAACGTGGAACTGCGCTGCCCGGTCATGAACCTGTTTGACAGCGCCAATGTCGAAATGGACGTTACCTGGAACATTATCCCCGCGAAGGGCTGACTGGCCCAAAGGTCAGAACATCCCGGTAAGGCGGATGTTCTGGCCGCAAGGTTTTCGCACCTCGCTGACCCCACCTCTTCCAACGCCAGACATGTTTCAGCGGGCCATCCGCAAATGGCCCGCTGATTTGCATTTTCGGGGCGATCAATCGACGTAAGCGATTTCGCTCCACAGTTTATATTTCTCGCGGAAGGCCTTGTAGGAGGCGTAAACCCGCATCAGGCTTTCGGCACAGGCCGCCTCGATAATCGCCTTGTGGGACGACGACAGCGCCTCCCACTTGTCGAGGTTCATCGCAAAATCCTGAACGCTGGATTGCTGGTGCCAACCGGGGAAGTGATAGTTGTCGGCCAGCTTGTAAAAGCCAAAGCTCACATCCACACCGGGGTTCGCAAACTCCGCCCCGTCGATTGTCCCGCGTTGCAGCGCCGGGGCAATGTCATCCCCGGCAAGCAGCTGGGTTGAAACACCGACTTTTTCAAGCGTCTTGCCACCCAGCCCGAAGATACGGAACTTCAGCCCTTGCAGATCGTCGAGGCTCTCGATCGGTTCGCTGAACCAACCGGCCGCCTCAGGCGCGATCCATCGAACAGGGAATGCCCTTCACATTGAAAGAGGCATAGATCTCGTCATAAAGTTCGATCCCGCCACCGTGGTAGAGCCAGCCCAGCATCTCGCCCGGCGACGGGCCAAAGGGCACAGAGGTAAAGAGAACCAGCGCCGGGTTCTTGTTGGCATTTGTCCCGGTTGACCCCCAGGCCGCATCCAGCGCACCGACGGTCAGGGAATCGAAATATTCGATGGCCGGAACCAGCGCGCCGGGCTCGTAATGGCGGATCTCCAACGTGCCGCCGGACATTTCGCTTACCCGGTCGGCAAAGATTTTCGCGTTGCTGCCAAGGATTTTGACATTGCTGCCCACCGTGGTGTGCATGTTGATCACAACCTTGTCCTGGGCAGCTACCGAATTGGCAAACATGCCAACCCCGATCGCCGCCGCAATCGCGGTGGTCTTGAGTGATGTTGTATGGGTCTTCATGGGTATCCTCCCTTTGGATAGTGGTTACAGTCGAGGGTCATTTCGCGCGTTTCCGCCCGATCACAGGAACGAGGTCGGCAGCCACAAGGCGATGCTCGGAAACCGCATCACCGGGGCGAGGCAAATCAGCTGGATCAGCACGAAGGGAATAATCCCAAGGTAGATGTCCTTGAGCTTCACCGATGCAGGCGCCGCCCCTTTCAGGAAGAACAGCGAAAACCCGAAAGGCGGCGTCAGGAACGAGGTTTGCAGGTAGATGGACATCAGGATCAGGAACCAGACGGACACCTGCCAGGATGGCAAATGATCACCAAAATTCAGACCCGCGATAATCGGCGCAAAGATCGGCAAGACGATCAGCGAAATCTCCAACCAGTCGAAAAAGAACCCAAGCAGGAAAGAGATCGCCATGATCAACAGCAGCAAACCCCAGGACACCAGGCCGAGACTGTCCACAAAGTCGATGATGATGTGATCACCGCCAAGAACACGGAGGAAAACGAGGTCGCCGCGATGATCAAAAGAAAGATCATCCCCGACATCTGGCAAAGCTCCTCCAATGCGCTGTCCAGGGACTTCCAGAACCGCGCAAAGGGACCATCGGTGTCAGTGCCCTCGTTGCTTTCGAGGGTCGGAATGACGTTTGGATCAATGCCGAACCGGTCATACACGCGGTTGACGACAGGCTTGTAGAATAGCGCAAGAAGTATCGCCCCAAAGGCCCCAACGCCTGCGGCTTCGGTTGGTGTTGCCCAGCCGAACAGGATCGACCCCAGAACCAGAAAGATCAGGAAAGCCGGGGGAAAAGCCCGAGCATCACGATCATCCCGGTGGCACTTGGGCTGATCGCTGTGCCCTTGGGCGCTGGTGCTGATTTGGGCGAAAACATCGCGAAAATAAGCACATAAACGATATACATGCTGGCAAGAAGCAGCCCCGGAAGGAGCGCGGCAAAGAACAGGTCCGCCACCGACTGGCCCAGAAGTTCAGCCATGATGACCAGCATGATGCTGAGGGGAATGAGGATGCCCAACGTGCCCGGCGCCGCGGCCGTCCCGGTCGCCAGACGCGGGCGATAACCGCTGGACAACAACAGCGGCAACGTCAGGACAGTCAACATGGTGATCGACGCCCCGATGATACCGGTGGCCGCGGCCATGATCGTGCCGATCAGCGCAGCCGCAATCGCCAACCCGCCGGGCAGGCGGCGCATCAGCAGATACATGCAAGACACAAGGTCGCGTCCGACCCCGCTGCGTTCCAGTATGAGGCCCATGAGAACAAACATGGGGATCGCCGTCATGACCAGATTTTCCGCGACACCCCCCAGATCCGGGGCACCGTCGAAAAGAACTGAACGAAGCTGAATTGATCGAAAACCATGCCGATCAACGCAAACACCGTGGCCGACCCACCAAGCACGAAGGCAACCAGATAGCTGGAAAACAACAGTACCGCGACAGTTGCAAACATGATGATCGGGAGCATTTCAACGCTCATGGCTTTTGCTCTTCCGTAAATTGGGGATTGATAAGGCCCAGAATGGACCGGGCCAAAGCGGACAGGGCGGCCAGAACCAGGAGGCTAAGTCCCAGCGGCAGAAAGAACTTGATGATCCAGCGATGGGGGATGCCAAGTGCGGCCTTGGATGGCTCGTCAATCACGTAGGACTGCCAAAAGAACTGGCTTCCGAAATAGATAAGCAATCCGAGATAGGGCAGAGCCAGGATAAGGATGCCCAGGATTTCGATCGTGTGTTTCATGCGCGGCGAGAAGCCGGAATAGAACAGGTCAATGCGGACATGCCGGTTCTTGACGTATGAATACCCAAGGCAGAGCGTGAAAATGACAACATGCATGTGCCATTCCAGCTCCTGAAGCCGGGTCGATCCCAGGACGAAAAACCGCCGTGTGACCAGATCGAAAATCGTTGTGACCAATAAGATCAACGTGGCCAGCTTTGCCACCGGGACAAACCCCAGAATGATACGATCCGCCTGCCCTGCAAATGACCGGAGCACACTGACGCTTGGGGATTGCTCGGAACGGGTCACGGCAAATCGTCCTGAAAGTGCCGATACTCCCCGCCGATCTTATTGGCCTAACCGGCCACCGCCGGAATATAGGTCTCGGACAGTTGGTAATCGTCTTTCAACCAAAGCTGCGCCATATAGCGCAATTGCGTCTGCAGCTCTGCCGGCAGTGACTTCGACGTGGGATCCCAGCCCTTCATGGCCTGGGCGCTGTCGAAGGTCCAATAGGTCCGGTAACGGGAGATTTTCAGGTATCCGGCATCCTGTGTTGTGGCGATGCCGTAGGTGCCTTTGTATCCGACACCCACCCCCAGTTTTTCCAACCCTTCTGCAAGGTCTTTTTAGTTCTCACGCAGCCAGGCGTGGAAGGCCCGGATGTCTTCGGGGGGCACCGAGAAAACCCATTTCACGAAAAGCGGTGCAAAGAGATGCACGCCTTCGGCGTCTATGTCGTCGGGGATAGACCAAACCAGTCTTGGCATGATTGGCTCCAGTTACATCAGTTTGTTACGCGGCAGGTATTTTAATCCCCCGCGAATTTGTAGGCCGGACCAAACACCGCCGGGATATAGATCTCTTCCCAGGAACCAGCGTCAGCCATCCAGAAATGCGCCAGTTCATTTGCCCGGCGCATGTATGGCGCGCCGCTTTGGTCGCCATCCGGGTCCTAGGCCTTCAGGGCGTCCTTGCTGTCAAAGGTCCGATACCGCCGAACCGCGTCATAGCCCGAGGCGGGATCGACCACGCCAAACGTCCCGAAATAGCCGACACCCCGGCCCGAGGCGGCAAGCTCAGTGGCAAGCGGTGCTTCGTTCTCGGTCAGCCAGTCATGGAAATCTTCGACCTTATGCGCATCGACATCGAAGACCCATTTGACGGTCGCAAGGGCAAAAAGATGGGGTCCAAGCTCCGCGTCAGGAACCTCGGGAATCGGCCAGTCGAGATCGGGCATGATGCACTCCGGTTGTTTGGTGGAGGTCTTTTTGCACGATCGTTGACATTTTTATCAATATTTTGATCTTAGAATTATCGAGGCATCACAGAGCACCCATCACCGCTTGTGCTTTTTGTTGATAATATGCTTAATAATTTTGAAACTTCGGGCCTGCCCGGCTCCAAATTCGCGCTTCCGAAAGAGGTCATGGGGGGAAGAATGCCAGACACACTTGTATACCAGCTTGAGAACGACATCATCTTTGGCGCACTTGCCCCGGGCACCCGGATCATCGAAGATCGCGTTATCGAGCGCTATGGTGCCAAGCGGCATTCGGTGCGGCGGGCATTCCACGAATTGGAAAGCCGGGGTCTGCTGGTTCACATCCCGAACAAAGGGGTTGAAGTCGTCCAGTTCACACCGGACGAAGTCGATGCGCTTTACGACGTCAGGCTGATCCTCGAAACCGCAGCGGCCAAAAGAACGGAGCTTCCGGCACCGACAGAAGTGACCCGGAAATTACGCGAGATTGCGGAAAAGCACGCAAACGCCATCGCCCAGCAGAACTTTCGCGGCGTCTATTGGTTGAACCAGGAATTTCATACCGTGCAGTTTTCATGCTGCGGAAACCCAAGGCTTGCCACGCTGATAGAATTGCACGCACGTATTGCCCAGCCCATCCGCGTCATCAAATACGACGACAAGGCTCACATGGATACCGTGGTCGGACAGCATTATGCCATAGTCGAAGCTTTGGAAGGCGCGTCACAGGAGCAGTATGTCGAAGCAACCAGAAAACACCTGCCGGCATCGGCAGAGGCCTATCGCAGCCACTATGAACGAAGATACGGCCGCAGCCATTCAAACGCCTGAGCGGAATGTGTCAGCACGTTCGCGGAGCTGACCGGTCAAGACCGGTCTTTTACACGCGCCTGCACATCCCCAAGGTCGATCCGCGGCTCCAAAATACGGGTTCTTTTCGCCGGGTCGTCCCGATTTGCAAGACGATCCAGGATGATAGAAACCGCCGCTTCACCGATTTCGCGGCGTGCGGTGCGTGATGTCGCAATCTTTCCGGGCAATCCTTCAAGAAGGCTCAAACCGTTGAAACCGGCCAATGCCAGGTCTTGCGGCACGTCAATACCAGCAGCGACACAATGGCAAAGCCCCCCGAAGGCAAGGTCGTCGTTGGAAAAATAGATGCAGTCAAGGTCAGGCTGGCGCGCCAACAGTTCCGCCGCCATGTGCCGCCCGCAAGCAATCGCAGAGCCTTCGGATCCGCCGGCAAAGCCATCGCATCGACAAAATCGAGTCCCTGTTCACGCTATCTGTCAAGAAACCCCATCTTGCGCTTGCCGGCCCTCACATCCTTGTCGAGATTGCACCCGATATAGCCGATCCGACGCATGCCAGCCGCCAGCAGCTCTGCCGCCATGTCGTAACCCGCGCGGCTGTGCGAAAACCCGACACAGGCATCAACCGCATCCCCATCACAATCCATGATCTGCACAATGGGAACGCCTGCGTTTTGCATCAGCGACCGCGTGTCTTCAGGTTGATCCAGACCCGCAACAATCAGCCCCGCAGGCCGCCACGACAGCATGTTGCGAATGGTCTCGTATTCGGCCTCCGGGTTGTAGCCGGTCACGCCGAAAACCGGTTGCAGCGGCGTGCCTTTCAGGGCGTCGGTCACGCCGGGGTTCTGTCGCAAATTTCGGAGATGTGTGAGAGCAAGCCTTTTGTTTGGACACATTTATGCAGCGAGCGCGGCGAAGGTCTGAAACGGGGAGTGTCTCGCATCGCCGATTTGCCCTTTCCTGATCATGTGCGCTGTCTCGATCCCCGCGAGGGTCGCTTGAGCGGCATCGAAGGATTTGAAGCCCAGCATCGGGCGGATGATTTTCTTGATAAACCGATGATCCTGTTCGATCAGGTTATTGAGATATTTTACTTGCACGACTTCGATCAGCCAGCACCAGCCTACCAGGATCAACGCTATGTTCATGTTGTCGAGGCCGGCCATATTGGCACCGCTCTTGTCGATCACCACCTTGTCCGGCCAACCATTTCGATCGATTGTCCGCCGGAAGAATTTGGTGGCGGCGACCTCATCGCGCCTCTCGGATAGCATGAAATCAAGGGTTTGCCCGTCTCGATCCACTGCCCGGTAAAGATAGGTCCAGTTCCCCTTCACGCGAATATAGGTCTCATCCATGCGCCATGAACGGGCGGTTGCCGACTTACGTTGCTGGGCCGCAGCAGCGATCAGCACCGCATATTTCACCACCCAGCGGTTCAGGGTTGCATGGCCAACATTGACACCACGCTCGGCCATAATCTCCTCCAGATCGCGATAAGAAACCGCGTAGCGGACATAGAAGAACACCGCATACAAAATGACGTCCTTCGGATAATGGGCACCCTTGAAGTCAATCATTGCGTTATCTCGTCAGTAATGGAGTTCGGATCGTCGACCTACCGAAGTCATGCACAAACTGAAAGGTCCCATCAAAATTTGCGACAGAACCCATGCTGTCGCCCCCTCTCACACATGCTTTGCATGTGTTGCCGGCAATGGTTGGTTTCGAAGAAAGACAGCTCAAACTGAGAAAGTCAGGTGTCTAGGAAACCAGGGGCACCTCAAAACGGGGTCTTACCATTCAAGCAGTTTGCAGCGCTCGCAGCATAACTGCATCCAATGGTTGCTGACTTTTATACCTCAAAATATTCGCGGCAAAACCCTCCAAAGTGCTGTCTTAATACGCGAAATTTGATAGCAGTATGGCAGCTATTGGTAATGCCTATTTGGTGCACGGATTGGTGCGAAAGTAGAAAGGGGTAGGTTCAAAAAAGCCAGAGGATTGCATGGCATATTCAAACAACGACTTTGAAGATATCCGTCGAGGCGTGAGGGGTGTATGTTCCCAGTTTCCGGAGGAATATCATCGAAAAGTGGACGAGGAGAAAGCATATCCCAAAGCATTTGTCGATGCCCTTACCAAAGAGGGGTGGATGGCGGCACTGATTCCCGAAGCCTACGATGGGGCCGGGTTAGGTCTGACAGAAGCCAGCGTCATCATGGAAGAAATCAACCGTGCGGGTGGCAATTCTGGCGCATGTCATGGCCAGATGTATAACTTGAACACGCTCGTCCGGCACGGGTCAGAAGCCCAGAAACAAGCAATATTGCCAAGGATTGCGGCGGGGGAATTGAGTCTTCAATCAATGGGTGTGACCGAACCGACCACGGGAACCGACACCACAAAGATCAAGACAACGGCCGTTAAGAAGGACGGGCGCTATATCATTAACGGGCAGAAGGTCTGGATCAGTCGCGTGCAGCATTCTGATCTCATGATCTTGCTGGCGCGTACCACGCCCCTGGCCGAGGTCGAGAAGAAGTCAGCCGGGCTATCAATTTTTCTGGTGGACATCAAAGAGGCGATGAGATCGGGTATGAGCGTTCGTCCTATTCGGAATATGGTTAATCATGAAACCAATGAGTTGTTTTTTGACAACCTCGAGGTCCCTGAGGAAAACCTGATCGGGGAAGAAGGCCAGGGTTTCAAATACATCCTGACCGGACTGAACGCGGAACGTGCATTGATCGCGGCGGAATGTATTGGGGACGGGTATTGGTTTACGGACAAGGTAACAGCCTATGTCAGTGAACGGCAGGTTTTCGGTCGACCGATTGGAATGAACCAAGGTGTGCAGTTTCCCATCTCGGAGGCATTTGTCGAAGTCGAGGCTGCCAATCTGATGCGCTACAAGGCTTGTGCCCTTTATGATGCAGGGCAGCCCTGCGGGGCCGAGGCGAACATGGCCAAATACCTTGCTGCTAAAGCCAGTTGGGAGGCGGCGAACGCTTGTCTTCAGTACCACGGCGGATTTGGGTTTGCCAATGAATATGACGTTGAACGAAAATTCCGTGAAACGCGACTATATCAGGTTGCGCCGATTTCGACAAACCTGATCCTGTCCTATGTCGCCGAACATATCCTGGGAATGCCCCGATCGTACTAGGCCGGTCAGGCAGGGGTTGCCTGGTTCGCCTACGCAAAAACCGCCTCGACCTGCATGCCCAAACCCCCGGACGGAGTGCGCGCCCAAGCCGTAGTAAGTCCCGGTTTTCGATTGAGAAAAATACCAAACGGTTCTGTACCAAAAAGAGGACTGACAGCACGACATGTCAGGCCGCGAAGTAGTCCCGTCGATTTACGCAGGGCAAAATCCGCCAACAGCGTCGCTGTTAGCGGACCATGGAAAACGAGATCGGGATAGCCTTCGGCCTCACGGGTGTAATCCCGATCGTAGTGTATGCGATGCCCGTTGAAGGTCAGCGCAGAATAACGGAATAGCATAACAGCAGATGGCGTCACCAATTCGTAGTCGGTATGTTCCTGAGGACAGGGGACGGGCGCTGGCTGTTCCTGACCGTGAACCGCAGCTTCTCGGTATACGATGTCCTGCTGCTCAGTCCAAAGATTGGTCTCCGAGCGTAAAAACTCATGTTGGACAGTTACGAAACACAGCGCGCCCGACTTGCCGATCTTGGGCTCAACCTTTCGGATTGTCGAGCGTTTAGTGATTTCTTCGCCGATGCGTAAATCGCCCATGCATTCGAGTTGGGAACCAGCCCACATGCGCCGTGGCAGGGAAATGGGTGGCAGAAAACCTCCATTTTTTGGATGGCCATCTCGCCCCAGTTCAGCCAGCGGTACGGGGGTGTGAAAATATAGCCACTGCCACAATGGCGGCAACGTGTCCCCCGTGGCCAGCGGCTTGGCTTCGGGCAGGATACTTTGCATGAGGGTTGCGGTTTTGGCAGAGATCACGTCGGTCATCTCGATTCTGTTTCCGACCCAGTTTGCCAGATATTTCTGGTTTTCGACTCTCATTATTTGTACCCTTGCGAGCTGGCCGTACGCAATCAACCACCCTGAAATTGTGTTTCGAATACCCCCTGTGTTCGGCTGATCCTTGGGCTGGGCACTGCGCGCACTGCAGGAAAAAGTAGCCGTCAACCAGATGGGATCCGGTGCGGATCATTCCGATAATTTAGGCAACACTAAACGGTTTCCAGCGCTTTGGGCATTAGCAAATGACTATAGCCCAAATTCACAAAAACTATTTAACCTTGCAATAGCATGTCCTCAAGATATCCAAAACACAAAACTGGGTCAGCCACATCAACGGCAGTTTCGGGGTGCAAATTTTGGCGCAGAAACGGCGGGATTTCTCGTGAGGTTACGACGATGTTTGGTCGGCTTGATGATGGGCAAAAAAGGCCAACGGGCATAGGGCTCCGTTCGCAACTGAAGTGGAAAACGGCAATGAAAATTTTTCAGAATTTCATCAATGGGGCCTTTGTAGATCCCGAAAACGGGGAATGGTTAGACACCAAAAACCCCTATACAGGGCAGGCTTGGGCGCGGATACCGCGCAGTACCGGAAAAGATGCGGATGTCGCGGTGTGTGCGGCCAGAACCGCAATGACGACGGGACCTTTCGCCCGGATGTCTGCCACCGAAAGGGGGCGTCTGCTGCGCAACCTTGCCGATATTATTGAACGTGAAGGCCCGCGGCTGGCTGAAGTCGAGGTGCGCGACAACGGCAAGTTATTGGCTGAAATGGGCGGGCAACTGAAGTATATTCCCGAGTTTTGGAATTACTATGCAGGTCTTGCAGACAAGATCGAAGGTACGGTGGTTCCGATCGACAAGCCCAACCATTTTGCCTTTACGCGCAGGGAACCCATGGGTGTTGTCGCCGCATTGACTGCGTGGAATTCGCCTTTGATGTTTGTGGCATGGAAGGCTGCACCCGCTCTGGCAGCAGGGTGTTCAGTGGTTATCAAACCATCAGAATTTGCGTCGGCCTCGACGCTTGAATTTGCGAAACTCACTGTGGAAGCGGGCTTCCCGCCCGGTGTCTTCAACGTCATTGCAGGCTTCGGGGACGAGGCCGGCGCCGCACTGGTGGAACACCCTGACGTAGCGAAACTGACCTTTACTGGATCGGACACCACAGGAGCGCGGATCTATGCCACTGCGGCGAAGAAGTTGAAACGGGTGTCATTGGAACTGGGTGGCAAGTCGCCCAACATTGTCTTTTCAGATGCAAACCTCGATGCAGCAGCATCAGGTGTGGTGTCGGGCATATTCGCTGCAACAGGCCAGACCTGCATCGCGGGCTCCCGGTTGCTCGTTCAGAATTCGATCAAGGACGCCTTTGTCAAAAAGCTGCTGAAACTGGCTAGAGCGGCGAAGATTGGCGACCCGATAGAATCCGATACGAATATCGGCCCAGTCACGACACCTGCCCAATACCGTAAGGTGCTGGATTATATCGACGTCGCGCTGGCTGAAGGCGCCAAACTGGTAATCGGCGGGAAGCCCGCAACTGGGCCGGGGGTGCAAGGCAACCAATTCATAGAGCCCACGATTTTTACCCAAGTGACGAGCAACATGCGTATCGCACAAGAAGAGGTGTTTGGTCCGGTCCTTTCGGTCATTGGCTTTGATGATGAAGAAGACGCTATACACATCGCAAATGACGTGATCTATGGTCTGGCTGCCGGGGTCTGGACACAGAATATCGGTCGTGCTGTTCGGATGTCTGACGCATTGAAAGTAGGGACGGTTTGGGTCAATACCTATCGAGCCGTTAGCTATATGATGCCCTTTGGTGGAACAAAGATGTCCGGCATTGGCCGTGAAAACGGAATTGAAGCAATCTCGGAATTTCTGGAAACCAAAGCGGTGTGGGTTAACACCTCGGACGAATTTCCAGCCAACCCCTTTGTCATGCGATAGGCGTGACACGCCCCCTGATAACAGTAGGTTTGTCATAGGGTACGGGCAAGAACACGCTGTCTTACATCAATCGAACTCATTAGTCACTCCGGATCAGGGCCGCGAGTTCTCGGACCGAGACAATGTCCAACCTTTCGAATTGATCGAAGATCAGTTTACCCTTTTCGCCAATCGTTGACACGGCTTTGACCGTCAGACGGTCTTTCAGGAAGACGTTGCTTTGCGGCGCATCTAGATCGTATCGGGCATTTATCGTCTGCCCGTCGCTAAGCGCGATTTCTACACGCGCTTGGAGATCGGTAACGCCGGGGTCACCCAGCACCTCGACTTTCTCGGCGAAAGCTGATAATTCGGCATCTTCAGCAAGCGTGTCCGTATATGCTCGATTATCGCCAGTCTTGTCACCGCGAAGGGTCATCCCAGCGAGCCAGGCGTAACTGAACTTGACTTCTAACCCGTTGCGCGGTGCCTTTTTGTCGCAAACGTTCAGCCAGCGCGGATTAGTATAGAGCGTGATCTTTTCGATTTCGTTCAAGCCACCTAGTTTCTGGCGTTTGGCACGCAGGGTTTCGATCATCGCATGGATGCCATGGCAACAGGCATGCAGTTTGTATTTGTTTTCGTCAAAAAGAAATGCTTCTTGGGGACTCGGTATCCAGGCCTCATTCACAAATATTTCGTCTGCATGGGTCGTCAGGAACCCTTGATGCGCCTCCAAACCGTCATGGGTTGATGTAATGCCCAAAGCAGCCAATTGCGCACATTCCACGCCGTTGCTTGCTGCTATGCCGGCGTTATAGGGTTTGCCCATCGTACCAAACTGCGAGCGCAAACCAGACGCACGTGTGGCACACAATCCGAGCGCATGGCGTAATTCATCCCCGTTAAGCTCATAAAGACGTCCAGCCGCTATGGTCGCCCCAAAGGCACCCGCAGTCGCGGTCTGGTGGAAGCCGCGGTTATAATGCCCCACGCCCAAGGCAATGCCGACGCGGATTGCGGCCTCGGCCCCAATCAGAAAGGCCTTGACCATTGTGCGAACAGAAGCGTCGACTTCCTCGGCCACGACAAAGGCTGCTGGAAATATTCCAACAGACAAATGTCCGACATGCCGGAAGTGAGTGTCGTCAAAATCCAGCGCATGACTGATTGTGCCGTTCGCGAGGGCGGCCATGCGAGCGGGGGCCATACCGCCGCCAAAAATTGACGCGACCTCGTTTCCCGCTTCGTTTCTTGCAAAGTCGCGCATCTTTTCTGCGACGGGTTCATCCTTGCCAGCGATTCCGCACACCATCCAGTCGAGCAATGACAATCGCGCTTTTTGTAGTGCAGATACGGGCAATCTGTCCGCAGGCGTTTGGGAGAGTTGAATCAGGTTATCAATAAAGGCCATATTTTATCCCCTTGTGCACTGATCTAGTAACGGCGCGGCTTCCCCAACATTTCAGTCAGTGTTTATGTCGAAAGGCGTGTATCCAGAATGCTTTGCGCCTGTTTGATAACCGGCGCATCAACCATCGCACCATCCACATTCGCCACGCCATTGTTTTGGGCAGCCGAAGCCATCACTCGCGACGCCCACGACACCTCCTCATCGGTCGGGGTAAACCCCTCGCGGGCAGGTCTGATTTGGGCGGGGTGGATCAGCAGCTTGCCGCGAAACCCCATTTCGCGTCCGTGACGGCCTTCAGTGATGATTTTCTGCATGTTTTGGATTTCGGCTGTAACGCCATCAATCGGCGGTGTTTGGCCCGCAAGGCGCGCCGCCAAAACCAAATTGGCGCGGGCATGCAAAAGCGCGTGACCTTCATGCGCGATGCCGAGATCAGCCGCATAATCTATGGATCCAAACGCCATACGTGCACATGATGCAGCGATGCTATTGGCGTTTGCCAAACCTCGGGCGGATTCAATCAGGGCTATGACGGGCTTGCCGGTCCGCGCGGCTATCTGTTTACAATCATCCGGATTTTCGGCCTTTGGCAACATGATCGCGTCTAGACGCATATCTTTGCAAGCTAAGATATCTTTTGCATGCTCGCTGGTGTTACTGTCATTGATGCGAAGGATCAGCGGTACTGCAATTTCGGTACCCGCTAGCGTCGTCTCTACGGCTTGACGCATCGCGTCCTTCTGATCGCCATTGACCGAATCCTCGAGATCAATAATCACCGCATCCGCCCCCGACGTGACGGCCTTTGCAAGCCGTTCCAGCCGGGTTGCCGGCAAAAAAAGTGGAAAATCAATTTTGTCCATAACCCCTCCTAAGCAGGTGCCCGTTGAAATGAAATCGGGCGCATGCAGCGCCATTGTCGGCAGGGAAGCCCCTAAAAGTCCAGAGAACGAAAGGTGGCTATTTGTTTTGTCTATAGCGATGAACAAAAACAAGTATTTCTGGCTGCTTCGGGAAAATGATCTGTTAGATCATATTCTGACTAGAGCTGGGCAACCTGAAAGGACCACGAATGTTGAATGGCTTGGAGGGTTTGCTTGTTGTGTCGGTAGAGCAGGCGGTCGCTGCACCCTATGTATCCGGGCGGTTAGCCGATGCCGGCGCACGGGTTATCAAAGTCGAACGTCCCGAAGGGGATTTCGCGCGGGAGTATGACCATCTGGTCAAAGGCGAAAGCGCATATTTCGTCTGGCTGAACCGTGGCAAGGAATCTGTGTGTCTGGACCTGCGCGCCCCCGCTGATCGCGAGGTTTTCGAGGGCATGCTCAAAGTTGCGGATGTCTTTATTCAAAACCTTGCGCCCGGTGCAATTGACCGACTGGGATATGCACCCGACATGCTGCGCGACCAGAACCCGCGCCTGATTACCCTGTCGATTTCCGGGTATGGTGACGAAGGACCGTATAGCAAACACAAGGCCTATGACCTGCTGGTTCAGGCCGAATGCGGGCTTTCTGCGATCACGGGCAATCATGCCGGACCTGCGCGGGTTGGTGTTTCCGTGTGCGATATTGCCTGCGGGATGACCGCCTATCAGGCTGTGCTTGAGGCGTTGTTGGCACGGGCAAAAACCGGGAAGGGCCGGCATATTTCGGCAAGCCTTTTCCACTCACTGGCCGATTGGATGAACGTGCCCTACCTGCAGTATGTTTATGGTGGCAAAGAACCCGTGTGCAACGGGCTGGAACATCCTACAATTGCACCGTACGGCGCTTTTCCCGGATCAGACGGAAAGCTGGTGTTGCTGTCTATCCAGAACGAACGTGAATGGGTTGGCTTTTGTGAAATGGTCCTTGAACGACCTGAGCTGGCCACGGATCCGCGCTTTTCTAGTAATACCAAAAGGGTCGAAAACCGCACCGCTCTGGACGAAATCGTATGCCATAAATTTTCGACTCAAACCCGCGATGTTCTGTCGGATCTCTTGCACCGGGCTGGCATCGCCAATGGTCGGGTCAGCACGATACGCGATTTGGCTGAGCATCCGCAAAATCGTCTGGTTGAAATAGACACACCCGCAGGCCCGATCGAGATGTTGTCGCCTGGGGCATTGGCAGATGGTGACGCGCCGGCCTTTCGTCCGGTTCCGGCGCTTGGCTCCAATACCGAGGCCGTTCGCAAAGAGTTTCGGTCCAAGAAACGTGTTGCCTGAAGAAACACAGAGAGGGATCCAGACGTCTTGTTGATAACTCAATAAATCTGCAATCGAAAGGATCTTTGCGAATGTCTAAAATTAAGCCGACCGACGGCCCTTTGTCCGGACTGCGGGTCATCGAGTTGGCGGGGATCGGTCCTGCACCTTTTGCGTGTATGATGTTGGCAGACATGGGCGCACAGATCATACGCGTGGAACGCCCGGGTCAAAAGATGGTCAAACCCGAGCTGAATTTTATGATCCGCGGTCGTCAATCGGTGGCGATCAACATGAAAATGCCTGAGGGGCTCGAAGTAGTCCTGCGGCTGATCGACAAGGCAGACTGCCTGATCGAGGGCTATCGTCCAGGTGCGATGGAACGGCTGGGTCTAGGGCCAGATGTCTGCTTAGGGCGCAATTCCCGATTGGTTTATGGTCGGATGACGGGATGGGGCCAGGATGGAATGCTGGCCCAGTCCGCGGGGCATGATCTGAATTATATTGCAATCACCGGCGCGCTTTGGGCTTCTGGATCGCGCGACCAGGCACCGGCCTTTCCAATGAACCTTTTGGGTGACTTCGGTGGCGGCGGCATGTTGTTGGCATTTGGTGTGGTAAGCGCCCTGTTGCGCGCGACAAGAACTGGGCGGGGCGATCTGGTGGACGCGGCCATTTGTGACGGGACTGTATCCTTGATGACCATGATCTACTCGATGCGCGCGCGCGACCTCTGGGAGGACAGGCGCGCGGCAAATTTCTTTGACGGAGGTGCGCCTTGGTACAATGTATATGAATGTCAGGACGGCAATTGGATCACCATTGGCGCGTTGGAACCCCAATTCTGGACCCGCCTGTTGGAGCTGTTAGAAATGGACCCCGCCAAATTTGGTGATCATCACGATCCAAAGTCATGGCCGGATATCCGCCGTTGTTTTACCGCCTTGTTCTTGAGCAAACCTCGGGACCACTGGTCCGCGCTCTTGGAAAATACGGATGCATGCTTTGCTCCGGTCCTGAGCCCAGCGGAGGCTGCATTTCATCCTCATAATAAAAGCCGTAGGTTGTTTTCTGATGATGGACTGTCGCAGCCTATGCCAGTCCCCCGTTTCGCCGAAGCCCGCACCCCGCTGCCTTCGCCACCGCCGAAGCCCGGTGCGGACACACGCCAGGTGCTGGAGGCAGCTGGATTTTCTAAAAACGAAGTCGAGCGCCTGTTCGAAAAAGGCGCAGTGTCCTGACCCATTAGGCAGGGCGGTTCATCTGTGCGATAAATGTTGCGCGGAGCACCAGTTTATTCAGCTTCCCACTTTCGGTACGAGGCAGGTCGGGTTTGAACATGATCTCTTTGGGACATTTGACCGGGCTAAGGTGGTGACGACAGAAATCAAGAATCTCCCTTGCAAGGGCTTCACTGTAAAACGCGGATTCGCAGGGCTGGATCGTGGCGACAACGCGGGCACCCAGATCGGTATCGGGAATGCCGAATACCGCAACATCAGTGACCTTGGGATGCAGTAGCATCGCGTTCTCAACCTCGCGCGGATAGATGTTGACACCGCCAGAGATAATTAAATCGGTTTTTCGATCTTTCAAATACAGGTATCCGTCGGCGTCCAACATGCCGATATCCCCCAATGTCGACCAGCCTTGCGAATTATAGCATGCTTTTGTCTTGACGGGATCGTTCAGGTATTCGAAAGTCGGCCCGCCTTCAAAATAAATGGTGCCTTCGCTACCGGTAGGAAGTTCGTTCCCATTCTCGTCACAGATATGGACGATACCGGCCTTGGCGCGGCCAACAGATTCGGGCCGCGTTTGCCATTCCGCCGCGGTGATCGAAACATGACCGTTGCCCTCGGAACCCGCATAATATTCGCGGATAATCGGACCCCACCAATCGATCATCGCATTCTTAACTGTTTTGGGGCAGGGCGCTGCGGAATGCAGAACGCAACGCTGGCTGGAGAGATCATAGCCCGTCCGGATTTCGGCGGGTAGGTTCAACATCCGGACAAAATGTGTGGGGACCCATTGGCTGTGAGTGATGCAGTAGTTTTCTATCGCAGCCAGCGCGTCTTCGGGCGTAAACTTTGGCATGATGACAACCGTTCCTCCGGCCCGTAAGGTCCTGAAAGAATACACCCACGGTGCCGCATGATATAGAGGCGCAGGCGACAAGAAACGTGTGTTCCGGTCGATTTGATACAGCTGACTTATATTCTGATAGATTGCGGAAACCTGTCCAAAAGGCCCGATCGGCGGCGGCTTAAGGATGCCCTTCGGCGAGCCAGTCGTCCCGGAAGAATAGAGCATTTCGACGCCCTCGGTTTGATAGGGTGGTGGTGTCGCAGGCAAGGTAGGAAGCAAGAAGTCCAGCGCAATGAATTGGCCGCCGGTATCGTCCAAGGCAAAAACGGTTTGTGGTAGGTGCAGCCGTTCCAACGTGTCGAAAAACCGTGGTGAGGTCACCATAAACAAGGCTTGGCTATCTGTCAGAATATAGTCGATCTCTGTCGCAGATAGGTGCGTAGCGATGGCCGTGACGCGCAAGCCTACACGCAGCGCCCCCCATGCCAGTGCCAGAAACTCGATCCGGTTTTCCATCAGGATAGCAAGCACATCGCCAGTTTGTGCACCACCATTTTTAAGCGCATTGGCGAAGCGGTTCGAAGTGGCCTCGAACTCGCCATATGTCATGGTTGCGCTCCTATCCGACAGCGCGACGGCAAGTTTTTCGGGATTTTGTGCGGCCATCAGGCCTGGGTGTAGTATCTTATTCACCTGTTGTCGCGCTTCCTGCAGGGATCGGTTGTTCCTCACGATAGTATTATTGTTATTGGAAGGCTCCGGATGCGGCAAGGGCGTCGATCTCGGCTGGCTGGAACCCAAGGTCAACCAAAATGTCGCGCGAATGTTGGCCTAATGTAGGGGCCATTGAGCGTGGGCTTTCTTGGGTGAAGGAAGGCATTCCCGGAATGTTGGGAATGGGCCACGGGGTGTCGTCACCTGTCTGGTTGATCCAGGAAATCGCTTGTACGGCCTTGGTCTGCGGATGCTCGACAAAGGTGGGATAGTCCATCACCGCTTGATTTTGCAGGCCGGCTTCGGACAGAATAGCGGTCCAGTGCAACACGGGCTTGGTCAGCAGGGTTTCTTGCACCAATTCCATCAGAACTGCCATATTTTTTCGACGGTCCGCGTTCGAATTAAAGCGTGAATCACTTGCCCATTCGGGATGCCCGATAAGGCGACAGAAGGCTTCGAATTCGGAACCGCGGATAATGATAATCTGGATCCAGCCGTCGCTGGCTTTGAATGTACCGGAAGGAGGCGATGTCGGTCTGAACGGCCCCTCACGGTAACCGTTCATTACGCGTACGGCTTGCAGCGCCGCTGCGCTTTCCAGCAGGCTGATGTCGATCTTGCGCCCATTTTCATGCCCTCGGATCCGTTGAGAGAAAAGGGACGTGCTGATCGCCTGATATGCATACATCCCTGCGGCCATATCGTAAAAAATCGAGGTCGAACGCTGCGGCTTATCGGCATCGCAACGGTTGTCGGACATATAGCCGGTAAAGGCCTGCAGAATCTGGTCGGTGCCCGGTGCTTCGCGCATCGGTCCGTTCTGGCCAAAGCCCGAGATCGAGACATAAATTAGCCGCGGGTTAATTTCGCTTAGGCGTTCATATGAACACCCCAAACGGTCTGCAACACCTGGTCGGAACCCTTCGATAAAGACATCCGCATTTTGAACCATCCGGACAAGGACCGCATCGGCATCAGCATTTTTCATATCCATGATGATGCTGCGTTTACCCATGTTGGCAGCAATCGAATAGGCGGTGTGATCCCCATATTGATGGCCAAGGATACGTGACCAGTCACCGGTCTTGCCTGGTTCAATCTTGATGACATCGGCACCGTACTGGGCCATCAGCATCGCGCTATAGGGGCCTGCCACACCTTGGGACATATCCACCACGCGAAGTCCCTCATAGGGGAGCATATCAATATCCTGGGACATCAGCTGGCTCCGATCTTGGAAAAGTCAGGCTGGCGCTTTTCTTTAAAGGCAGCGATCGCTTCCAGATTGGCCGGCGTGCCCCGTAGCCTGTCGAATGCCGTGACTTCGCGCGTGCGGGCTGCCTCGATATCGGCCAGTTTGGGCGTTTGCAACAAGCGCTTGGTTTCGATCAGGCTGGGGATGGGCATCGCTGCAAACTGCGCCGCTATTTCAAGCGCGTTCTC
This sequence comes from Sulfitobacter geojensis, assembly GCF_000622325.1. NCBI lineage: Bacteria > Pseudomonadati > Pseudomonadota > Alphaproteobacteria > Rhodobacterales > Roseobacteraceae > Sulfitobacter > Sulfitobacter geojensis. The sequence continues at coordinate 26,069 of NZ_JASE01000002.1, read as the reverse complement.
CAGCAATGCCTCAGCCGGAGCCTTTTGCCAGGCCAGGCCGATTTTGACCGCACGATCCGCATCGACCCAGTCAGCTGAATAGAGAATTTGTGCTGCTTCCTGCCAACCAATTCTCTGGGGCAGTAGATAGGAACTTGCTGCTTCGGCGGTGACACCGAGAGACACGAAAGGTGCGCGCAGCCGGGCATCTTCCGAGATCAACACAAGGTCGCAATGCAATAAGATGGTTAGACCGATCCCGATGCCAATGCCATTAACTGCTGCGATTAGGGGTTTTTGAAAAGTTGATACCTTGTCAATGAAGGGCGCAAAGCCATGAGTTCTATTATCAGTGTGTTTGGGCTTGTTGCCCATTTCAGTTAGATCCTGACCTGCACTGAAAGCGCGCCCTCTGCCGGTCAAAACCACGGCGGCGATCGTGTTGTCGGCTTCGGCATCCGTCAACGCCGATGTGACCGCATCATATAGAGCGTCATTGAAGGAATTAAGTGCGTCCGGCCGGTTTAGCTCCAGCAAGCGGACACGCCCGAAGGTGCTGGTTTCGATGAGATCTGTCATATCAATCGACCCTTTCTACTTTGTCGGGTTGTCCCGACCAGTGCCAAGCGCGCGTGCGACGGGACAAGCCTAACATTGTGCCCTTTAGCGTGGTGGGATGTAAAAAGATCAGATCGGCATTTTTCTGGCCTTCGGGTCGCTGGGGCGTGTGCTCGGCACCCGTGCTGGCGGCTCGAGCCTCGATTTCGGGCAGTTTTCCGGTTTCCGCATAACACATGTAAGTGGACTGGCCGAACTTGGAAAAAAACCGTTGCATCGTAGTGCCGTCGCCCGTGGGTGTAATGATCTCGAAACGGCTTAGCTTGTTTGCCTCGAACAGGGTCAACCAGCCCTTGTACTGGAACCTACTGTTTACGTAAGAAACAAAATTTGCGCTATCGAGGCCGAAAATATCCGCTAAGTGATTGGTCACGGCATCGCTGTCCTCTACTAGATAAGAGACCTCATACAGGTGATCGACATCGCCTACAGGCGGCAGGTTTTCTTCGCGGCTGATGACCAGATGCATGCCGAAACCACCGGTTTGCCGATCTGACAAGTAGATGCAGTCATGCTCAAGGACGGGTTCGATGCATTTGTCTTTCAGGCGCTGTAAGAGCGCGTCAAACTGGTGTGTCGAGACACCGCCGGAATAAAGATGCGCGCCACGTGCGGCCACGGCATCTGCAACCGGACCAGGCCCGTCTGGTTGCAGCAGATCGACGAAACCGGTGCCCAGTCGTAGTTGTGTTCGCTGGGCACCGAGGCAGGCGATCCGGCCTTCGCCCACAATTTTTGCACCCAGTAGGGAAACCCATGGTTTCGGGTCACGATGGGGACCGGCCAGTTGTACTCTATTGATCCTAGTTAGCAATTCACTATTGCCTCCGTCGCGTCTGCTTCTCCAATCCGATTTCACGGCGGATATGCAAGACGGTTTCTACTTGTCGCATCCCGGCTGAACACTCGGGGTTTTGACTTTGTCTTGGGCCGTTGGGCCGCGAGAAAGCCTAGCAAAAGGATACGGTGGAACGGCGATATTGCAACGCAAGGAATGTCGGCCGACCTCTGGTATTGGGTAATCCTATCGGGGGTATTGAGCTTTGCCCTCTACCTTGATGCAAGCGCTCTCATGTTACTCTGTCTTATCGTTCGATGGAATTGGAGCGCTTGGTGCGATGTAGCGGCTGTCAGAGCATGCCATACTGACAAACATCAACAGACGCATGTCCATCACAAGTGGCGAATAACTTGGGAGGGTTTAAGATGAAGAAAAACGACAATGTTAAAATTGCTTCGATGACACGGCGCAGTGCGCTAGCGGCTGGTACTGGCATGCTGGCAACGCCGGCACTGGTCGGAAGGGCAATGGGGCAAGAGACGGTAAACTGGCGGGTGCAATCGCACTGGACGCAGTCATCGCGGTCATTTGAAGACAGCCTTGGCAAAGTTGCCAGTTTGCTCGCAGAACGTACCGACGGTCGCTTTACTTTGGAACTGTTCGGGTCGGGGGAGCTCGCCAGCGGCGCCGAGATCTTCGAACTGACCAAACGTGGTGTGGTCGAAATGTCTTCGTTCTCGACAGGTTATGTGCCTGGTGATGTTCCCACGGGTCTCATCGCTGCGGGAATTCCGGGCATTTTCCAGGCCGAATGGGAATACCAGCATTTCGTCAAGAATATCGGATTTGAAGACCTTCTGAACGAAGATCTGGCCCAGCACGGACTGGTTTGCCGTGCCGAGAAGATCTATTCAACTGAACTGGTTTTGGCGCGGGAAGTGACATCTGTCGATGATTTCCGCAGTCTGAAAGTTCGCTCGTCCGGCGGCTTTTTAGAATACCTTTCCGCGGCGGGTGCGTCAGCACAAAATATTCCAGGGCCGGAGCTTTATCAAAGTGTCGCCACTGGAGTTGTCGACGGTGCCCATTGGGGCGCGGCACAGGGTGCCGCTGCGTTGGGCCTCTACGAGGTAGCCAAATTCCACATGGCTCCGCCGTTGGGTCTGGCAATGGACATTTACATGATGCGCCAAGACAAGGTTGACCAACTGCCCGATGATTTGCGTGACGTATTGTTCAACATCCTGGAGGAGCGTTTTTGGGAGCGCACGGTTGAAAACAAGCTCAACGAGATCGTTGCGCGGGAAAACGCGATTTCGACCCTTGGCGTTCAAGTTTCAACTTTCCCCGATGACGTCATGGCCGAATTTCGGCGTGCCTCGCAAGATATCGTCAAGGCCCAGTCGGCCAAAGGCGAAACTGCTGTCCGCGCTGTAGAGATCCTACAGGGTTTCCTGGCACAGTTGGGGCGCGGCTAGCTGCTGATCGGCCTACGCCCTGACAAAAGGTAGGCGGCGCAAGGTGAAAGAGGCGGGCTAGACTAACCAGTTTGCCTCTATTTTTTGCGTCAACCCCACTCCAGAAACATTGCTGGTGGGGCACTTTCCTGAATGCATTGAGAGGCTCTCATGAAACTCCTCCACAACTTTGCAAAGACTGTGACTGTGACGAACGTATGGATCGGGCGGTTTGCAAGCTTTGCAGTCCTGATCTTGTTTGCGCTACTATTTGGCGACGTTATCGCGCGGTACGTGCAACAGCGGCCTATAGCTTGGTCGGGTGATGTGTCTAGCTTGCTTTTCGGGGTTTACGCCATCGTGGGCGGTGGGCATTTGCTGGCTTATGGCGGACATGTGAATGTGGACCTCTTCTATGCAAGGTTTTCGCCCAAGCGGCGTGCTTTAGTCGATGCGGTTACATCCAGCCTCTTCTTCCTTTTTATAGGCGTCTTGCTGATCGAAAGCTATGAAGTTGCGGTGCACAGCGTGGCGCGTTGGGAGGTCAGTTATGATACAGCCTTTCGAGCTTGGGTTTGGCCTTCCAAGGTCATGATCTTCGTATCTGCCCTTATGTTATTTCTTCAAGGTCTGGTCAAATTTGCTGCCGATATTTTGACGCTTTTTGACGTCGAATACAGCATCGATGATTTCGGTCCGAGGCCGCAAGAAGCAGACCAAACAGAAAATGCATACAACACATTAGTGGAAAATTGATCGTGCCAATTGAACTCGCAACGCTCTTCTTTTTCGGAACGCTTTTCATTCTGATCATGCTCGGAACGCCGCTTGCGTTCGTTCTGGGCGGACTTTCAGTCATTTTTCTGTACTTCGAGATGGGCGAGGTTTCGTTCTATCTTATCGCGTCAAAGATGTGGGAACTGATGGAGTCCAGCGCGCTAGTCGCGGTTCCGCTCTATGTTTTCATGGCTCTGTTGCTTGAACGCAGCGGTGTTGCGAATGATCTGTTTCGCATGATGCACCTTTGGTGGGGTGGCGTGCGGGGCGGATTGGCCATCGGGACATTGGCGATTTGCACTATCTTTGCCGCCATGTCGGGAATCTCGGGTGCAGCCGTTGTGACGATGGGAACAATTGCACTGCCGCAGATGCTCAATCGCGGCTATGATAAACGTTTGGCTCTGGGAGCAATCAACGCAGGCGGTGGCTGGGGCATTCTAATCCCACCATCAATCCTGATGGTGCTTTATGCTTTGATTGCTGAGGTGTCAGTGGGCAAGATGTTCGCTGCGGGCGTCGGGCCGGGCTTGCTGTTGTTTGTGTTGGTGTCGGGCTATGTTATCATCCGTTGCTGGATCCAGCCGGACCTCGGACCAGCGCTCCCGGTCGAAGAACGCGCATCGTGGAGCGAGAAGTTCGGCTCCCTGAAGGCTGTCTTCCTGCCAGTTTTCATCATCTTTATAGTGCTGGGTTCAATCTTTGGAGGCTTTGCCACTGTGACCGAGGCTGCGGCAGTTGGCGTCTTCGGAGCGTTGGCGGCCAGCGCTATAAATCAACAATTAAACTTCAAGATTGTCTCGGCTGCGGCTTTACGTACGCTCAGACTGACCGCCATGATTATGTGGATCGTGTTTGCCGCGCACGCTTATTCCACGGCCTATACTGCAATGGGGGCGGAACAGTTCATTTCCAACCTAACAAGCGAGATACCCGGTGGCAAGTGGGGTGCGTTGCTCTTCATGATGGTGGTTCTTTTGGTTCTAGGATGTGTACTCGATGCTGTGGGTATCATGCTAATTACCTTGCCTGTGTTCCTACCGTTGATGGAACTGCACGGCTTCAATCCAATCTGGTTCGGAATTCTGTTTGTGATCATGATGGAAATTGGGTACATGACGCCGCCTTTCGGCTTTAATCTGTTTTATCTCAAATCTGTCGCCCCCAAAGAAGTGACGATGAAAGATATTTACTGGTCTGTTGTTCCTTACACCCTGATCGAGCTGATCGGATTGTTGATCATCGTCTTGGTTCCGGGCATCGCCTTGTGGCTTCCAGAGCTCATCTTTACCACAAAATAGCGGTGCACCCACATACACACATCACGAGCATGGTGTTTCAGGTCGATGCAATTGACCCGACACGCCGTAAAAATTTGGAGTAAACGGGGACATCCTTATGAACAGAAGAATCTTTACGGAAGAGCATAACATCTTTCGAGATCAGGTCAGGCGTTTCGTCGAAAAAGAAGTCCTTCCTTATCACGAACAGTGGGAAAGGGACGGGATGGTGAGCCGAGACTTGTGGCGCAAAGCCGGTGAAGCCGGTCTATTGTGCTGCACCGTACCCGAGGAATACGGCGGCCCCGGCGGTGAGTTTTTGCATTCGGTCATCGTGCTGGAAGAATTGTCGAGAGTCGGCGCGACAGGGCCGGGATTTCCGGTTCATTCAGATATGACAGCGCCGTATATTCAGGCCTATGGTTCAGAAGAGCAAAAGCAAAAATGGCTGCCGAAACTGGTTGCAGGAGAACTGATTGCTGCCATTGCAATGACGGAACCAAATGCCGGTTCCGACTTACAGAACATTCGAACACGAGCGGTTTGTGATGGCGACGATTATGTGATTAACGGGCAGAAGGTTTTCATTTCAAACGGACAGTTGGCCGATCTGGTGGTTGTCGCTTGCAAGACCAACCCCGAGGAAAAGGCAAAGGGCGTCAGCTTGATCGTGGTCGAAACAGACCGTGTTGGCTTTCGCAAGGGTCGCAAGTTGGAAAAGATCGGACTGAAGGCGCAGGACACCTCAGAACTATTCTTTGAAGATGTGCGTGTTCCGGCATCCAACCTTTTGGGGGAAGAAGGTCAGGGCTTTTCTATGATGATGACTAAGCTTGCACAGGAACGTCTAGTGGTGGCGCTGCGTGCAGCGCGGGCGATGGAAACCGCGCTTGAGAATACCATCGAATACACGAAGGAACGTCAAGCTTTTGGGAAACAAGTATTCGATTTTCAAAACTCGCGGTTCGTCTTGGCGGATATGAAGACCAAAGTGCTGGCGAACCGTGCCTTTGTTGATCAATGCACCGAAACCTTCCTGAATAATGAGTTGGACGATGTCACGGCAGCAGCGGTCAAACTACATTCCACCGAAACCCTGGGTCAGGTGGTGGATGCTTGCCTGCAACTTCACGGTGGCTGGGGTTATATTTGGGAATACCCCATCGCGCGGGCCTGGGCCGACGCGCGGATCACGCGCATACTGGGCGGTACCAGCGAAATCATGAAACACATTATCGGTCGTTCTCTTTAACTCCCGCGACTGATGAAGGAAGGGCTGCGCTTGGCCAACGGGCGCAGCCCTTTCTAATACAGAAGCGGTAAGGGTTTTATTGCTTTTGATCTCCGCGCGAATTGCGCCCTTCGAGCAACCAACGTGTCAGGAACGATACGACCAGAAGTGTTAGTGCACCAACAAATAGAATTGTAGCGAGTAAGCTATGGTTGAAGAATGCCATAAAGTCGCCGTGCTTCAGCAACAAACCGCGACGGAAACTGGTTTCAAGTTGCGGGCCCAGCACCAGGCCGATCACAAGCGGCGATAGCGGAAAGTTGAACCGCCGCAACAAGAAACCAAGCAAGCCAAAGATTGTCGCCACGAATACATCGAACGGATTACCCCGTACCGAAGCGGTGCCAATCAACGAGAGTGAAACGACACCCGCGATGAAGAATCGTTCCTTAACCCGCAGTAGTATGCCGAACAAGCGCACGACGGGGAACGCCAGCAACAACATTACAATGTTGATCACGATCAGTGCCGCGAAGATGCCCATCACCAGATCTTGGTGATCTGTCATCAGGCGCACGCCTGGTGTGATGCCGTGGACAACAAATGACCCCAGCAGGATCGCCGTTACAACATCGCCGGGTACCCCCAGGGCGAGAGTGGGGATCAATGCCGCACCGGTCACTGCATTGTTGGACGATTCAGCAGCAATAATCCCGTCCGGTTCGCCCTTGCCAAAATTCTTACGGGTAGGTGCCACGTTCTTGGCCACCGCGTAACTCATAAACGCCGCCGGAGCTGCACCAGTGCCTGGCAAGAAACCCACAACTGACCCCAGAACAGAGCTGCGCAACAACCCACCAATGCGCCCGCGCCATTCGCGCAATTTTGGCAGTTTGATCCTCGCTGACCGTACGAAAGCGATAGCATTTTTGTTGTTGGACGCGCGCTCCAGAACTTCTGATAATGCAAACAATCCGACTACAACCGCGATTAGGTTTAGGCCGGCTTCGAGCGCGGTAATGCCGAAGTCAAATCGGGGAGTTCCGGTGATCGGATCGACTCCCACAAAAGAGATCGAAATGCCGATCAAGCCAGCGGCCATCCCTTTGACAATGGAATCGCCGGAAACTGCCGCGATCGAAGTCAGCGCCATCAGGATTAGTGCGAAGACTTCGATAGATCCAAAGCGTACGGAGAACGCAGCCAGTTGTGGTGCTGCTAGAATGAGGATCGCACAACTGATCAGACCGCCAGCCACAGAGGACATCGCGCTCCACCCCAGGGCCATGCCTGCCTCGCCTTTTTCCGTCATTGGATAGCCGTCAAACAGGGTTGCCGCGGATTGTGGCGTTCCAGGAGTGTTAATGAGAATGGCCGAAATCGATCCACCGTAAATTGATCCGCAATAAACACCTAGCAGCAGGAAAATCGCTGAGTTGGCTTCCATGCCGAAAGTAAGCGGCAGGCAGATTGAAATACCGACAACCGACCCCAGACCAGGTAGCCCACCAATCACAATGCCGACGAAGGTGCCAAGAACAATGGCCATCAAAGATCCCAGCGTTGCGTATTGGGCGATGAGTTGAAAAATCTCGGACACTAAAGAAGCCCCCCAGAGATAATACTGGGCAATCGGATCAAAAGCACATGGTGGAAGAAGAACCAGAATCCCACGCCGGCAATAAAAACCGTCAAGAGGATATAGAGCCAGCGGCGCTCGCCCAAGAAAAAGACAACTGCTGCCACCAACGGGGTGACACAAAGCACAAAGCCGGTATAGGGCATCGCTGCCGTGACAGCGATCATGCCCATCATAAGCCAATAGGTTCCGGCTCGGATTTCGGTTTTAGGGGAACTTGCCAGAAGTGCTTTTCGGATTTCGTTGATAGTGTCAATTAGCAGGAAAATTGCCAACGCCGACAACACAATGCGTGGCAGGACCATCGCATTCGGATCACTTGTTGCAAAACCGATTTTATACTGATCCGAATAAGTACTGAAATACAATGCTATGGTGCAGACAAAAACCGCGCCACTAAAAGCGGCGCGATTAAGCTCTATAAGGTATCTTTTCGTTTGCATGGAGTTCAGCATCATTTTCCCGTGCGAGGCTCTTACTCGATCAAGCCGGCGCTGCGAAGAACCCTTTCATTGGCCTCTAACGCGGCTCGGACAAAGGTTTCAAAGTCTTCTGAGCCAAGAAAGCTGGTAGTCGTGCTGAGGTTCGTCATTTTTTCAACGAAGTTGGCCGACGCAACTGCCGTTTCACAAGCGTCTTCGAATTCCTTGATACGTTCTGGCGGGGTTCCTGCCGGCGCAAACAGACCGTGCCAGACTGAGAAGTTCAACGGATGGCCCAGTTCGGCCATGGTTGGCACATCGGGAAAAGTTGCTTGGCGCTCCGACGCAAAGATACCCAGAGGCTTCACATCGAATGCTTTCACAACTGACGGAAGATCAGCATAGATTTCGACTTCACCGCCAGCCATTCCCCGCATTCCGTCCGCCGTTCCCTGATAAGGAATGTGCAGGCCAGTAATCCCCAGAGAAGTGCTTAGCGCAGCCATAGCAACATGAGGAGTGGATGCGGCACCAGCCGAACCATAGACAATTTCTTGCTGCTTGGTGATGTCCTCGAACGAAGTAATTGGGCCGTTTTTCTGGACCATCAATACTGCGGGATCATTTACTGTTCGGCAAATGTACTCCCAGCTATCGGCCCCATAGGTGCCGGGGCGTAGCAACGGCTGGATCGAGGCTGGGCCGATCGGGAGATAGGCGATTGTGAAACCATCAGGCGCGGCGTCGGCAGCGGCCTGCGCGCCCACTGATCCGCTGGCACCGGTTACATTGCGGATGACGACAGAGGCCCCCAATGCCGCGCTGAAGTCTTGTTCAAAGACTCGGGCCACCGAATCCGTTCCTCCTCCGGCCCCGAATGGGACGATCATTTCGATTGTTTGGCTCACGGCGCTCGAAGACATCGCGCCCAGCGACGCAATGGTTGCAATCGCTATTTTGGTCAGCTTGTTTTTCGTTTGCATCTATTCCTCCCTTGGAAGCATGTCATTTGTGATCTGACAACAGCACAATCTACACTATCGGGTGCCCGGCTTGTAAGGGTGCCGATCCATTGTTGAAGACCAGTAACTGTTTGCATTGGATTGCAGCAGAGAACCATAGTGCGGTTTGTACTGATAGTGGCAGAAACGTCGTAGAATAGTAAGTACAGATAGACCTATGTTCCTATCATTGCACGGTGGTCTGGCAAAAACGAAGCGCTAAAACGATTGCTCCTTTAGCAGGGCTCCTAACTGTTCCAACCGCTTCTTGTTCGCGTCATCCGTTGGAAACGACAGATTTAAGCCGATGAAATTCTTATAGGATTGCGTGACAGAAAACAACGGACCAGGTGGAATGGATATTCCAGCTGACACCGCAAGGAAGGCTGCCTTGAGCGCATCAAAATCCGGTGACACGCGGATCCAGGACATGAAGCCACCGGACGGCTGCGAGATCATGCAGCCCGCTGGCGCGACGTTTCTCAGGATACCCACAGAAGTTTGCATTCTTTTGGCGAGCGCTTCTCTGAGGGCGCGCAGATGCCGGTCAAAGCTGCGCCGACTGAAAAAGTCCAGCAATGCAGCTTCGACTGCGACATTAACATTGGCAGTTTCGTCGAGGAAATACTGCTCTGCAATCTGGTCCTTGTACCGTCTGTTGATGATCCAGCCCAAGCCATATTGGGGGCCCAGAGTTTCAGCGAAACTACCAATTTGGAGCACGATGTCGTGCACATCATATCGTTTCAAGCTCGATTCTAGCGCGATGCCGTACGTCAGTTCGCCGAATATGTCATATTCAATTATTGGCACCTTTTTTGACGCACACAGATTGACGATGCTTTTCTGAATCTCGTCAGGACAGGTAATTCCGGTCGGAAAATGATTGGTTGGTATGGTGAGTAGGGTAGAGACATCATTATTATCCAACAAATGCTTCAATTGATTGGGGTCCATCCCGTTCTTCGGATGAGAATAGATTTCGATCACATTCAACCTGCGGCGGCGCAAGGCACCGAAAAAAGGGAAATAACTAGGAGATTCGACGATAACAGTGCCGCCAGACCCCGCCGCAGTATCCAAGCACAGGTTTAGCGCAGCCTGTGCACTGCTTGTCACCATAATTTCGCTAGGTCGAACGAATTGGCCCCGGCGAATGGCCATCCTCGATATGATCTCGCGCAGCTCCAAACTGCCTACGACGGAGCCAATTGCGGAGGGATGTCTTTTTAAGTCTCGCAATCGGCGCATCATGTGCGACATCATTTCTTCGCGTGGAATGAGGTCATCGCTGATGTGCATATGGCCAAATGTATCCAGTTGCGCTTCATGCCAAAGGCGCTGCAATGAATATAGTTGACGCAGTTGGGTTTCTGATCGCTCTTGCTGAGGTTCGGGTTCTAGCTGGAAGGTGTCTGAATTGGGTGGATTGTTGTCGACATAATACCCGGACCGAGGTCGCGCCAAGATCACGCCCTCGCTTTCCAATATTGCATAGGCATTCTGAATCGTGACCGTGCTAAAGCCCGTTTGGTGACTCATTTCCCGAACCGAAGGTAGCCGTTCACCCGGCTTGAGAATGCCGGATGCAATCAGTTTGTTAACTTTGTGCACAACCTGTTCGTATCGGTACATTTGGCCTCCGCATCTGTACTTATATAAGATATCAGACTCTGTACCTATATACACAGAGGGCCCCATGTTCCAGTACAGAAAATGTCTGAAGAGGGTGTATTGTGCTTGAGCAGTATTTAGGAAAAGATGCATGCCGAGCCGAGTTTTAATCATTGGGGCGGGGCTCGCCGGCCATAGAGCTGCCGTCGAACTGCGCAAACGCGACCAGCACATATCGATCACCTTGCTGGGGGCCGAAGCGACCCTTCCATATGACCGCCCGCCGTTGACCAAGGATTTCCTGAGCGGAAACTGTGGACAAGCGGATTTGATATTAGATCAGGCTGCTGATTTTTCAGTGTTGAACATTGACTATCATTCCGGAACAACAGTGACCGAAATCGACCGGACCGGAAAAACAATTGCCACTTCAACCGGCGAAAAAATGGCGTATGACAAGTTGCTATTGGCAATGGGTTCCAGAAACCGGACAGTTGAAGTCGCGGGCGATGCGTCCGCGCTGCACTCTATCAGGGACATCGAAAGTGCAGTTCAATTACGGAAGGCATTGAAGCCCGGTGCCAAAGTAATCGTCATTGGGGGCGGGTTTATCGGTCTCGAAGTTGCCGCAGTCGCGCGAACACTGGGCTGTGATGTAACTGTAGTCGAGGCAGGGCCACGCCTGATGGCTCGCGCAGCGCCAAGTCAGATCAGTGCGTTCGTTCAGGGGATGCATGAAGCAAAAGGTGTGCGGTTTATCTTTAACATAAATATTAAGTCGATAACGCGCTCATTTGACGGTCGTTCAATCCTTCAGCTGGCCGATCGGGCAATCGGTGGTGATGTCCTCGTTGCTGGAATTGGTATTCAGCCCAATGTGGAACTGGCGCAACAAGCTGGACTGGACGTACAAAACGGTATCGTGGTTGATCGGCATTGCCGGACGTCAGATGTTGATATTTTCGCTGCGGGCGAAGTGACCGCACATCCCAGTGGTCGGGCGGACCAACTACGTCGCGTCGAATCCTGGCGCACAGCCAGTTTGCAACCCCTTGTTGCGGCCGATTGCATATTGGGCGGAGCTGCCTGTTTTGACGACCCTCCGTGGTTCTGGTCGGATCAATACGATGTCAACATTCAGAGCATCGGCGACCCTTTAGGCGGGACAAAATTGCTGAGACATCCCGCACCGAAGGGGGAGGGTTGGACGTTGATTGCCGTGGATGAACAAAGACAGCCAGTTGGTGCTGTGTCGATCAATCTTGGTCGGGATATTTCTCGGCTGAGGCAGGTTATCACTTCGCAGCAGGAGCTTCCAGAAGAAATGTGGGAAAAATCGAGCCCCGTGTTGTCAGAAGAACCTGATTTTGTTGAGGTAAATTCAGAATGACTAATGAACCTCAATGGATTTCGTGCGTTAAATTGTTCCAGTGCCAAACCACGCAACGGAGGAATGAAAATTGAATACAAAAAATGGGCGGTGGGTCCAGATTCTGGACGTCTCGGAGATCGATGACACAAACATGGTTGGTTTCGAGATAGACGACCGTCAGATAGCAATTTACCGGATTGAAGACAGCTATTTTGCGACCGCAAATGTTTGCACGCACGCTTTTGCACTGCTGTCGGATGGATGGCTGGATGGTGATACTGTCGAATGTCCGCTTCATGGTGCCTGTTTCAATGTCTGCACCGGCAAGGCCATGAGCGATCCGGCAGAGATAGATTTGGAAGTTTTCGAGACCCGTGTAACTGACAACATCGTCGAAATTTTCCTGCCCGAAGAGGCACACAGAATGGCCGATACGTAGTTGCAATAACGCAATTTTCAAGATGCGGAATACATGTTCCGTCGCTGCGCAATCGCCCAACAACCAGACAAGGCCAATCATCTGGCCATAAACTAAAAGGATCGCTGCATGCCTAAGGATATGGAATCATTTCTTTCTGGATCGGTAGACTGTGATGTTCATGCTGTGGTGCCGAGCATCGATGCGCTCTTGCCGTATTTTGAACCGCGGTGGCGCGATATGATATTACAGCGTGGCATTCCCAGTGCGGAATCCAATACTTATCCATCGCGGTCTCCGCTGACGGCTAATCCCAAATGGCACGCACCGATGGAGCCATTTCACGCGATCCCTGCAGATCAGCTGGTCGTGCAGGCGTTGGATGCTAACGGTACTGATTTGGCCATCTGCAACTGTTTGTATGGTGTTCAGATGCTCAACAGTGAGGACATGGGGCAGGCGTTCGCCCGCGCTGTGAACGATTGGTTGGTTGCCGAATGGCTGGACGCCCAACCGCGTTTGCGCGCGTCGATCGTTGTCCCTATGCAAAACCCCGATATGTGTGTAGAAGAAATCGAACGCTGCGCGTGCGATCAACGCTTTGTTCAGATTCTCATGCTGGGATTGGGCGAAATGCCGTTGGGCAAACGCTATTACTGGCCTATTTACGAGGCCGCCGAAAAAGCCGGTCTGCCCATCGCAATCCATGCTGGCAGCATGTACCGGCATCCGGTGACCGGTGTCGGCTGGCCGACCTTCCATGTACAGGAATACGCGGCGCAATCCGTGTCGATGCAGACCTCGCTTACAAGTTTGATCTGCGAAGGGGTGTTCCAGAAATTCCCCGATCTTAAGGTCGTCCTTACCGAATCCGGTTTCACTTGGTTACCGGCTTATCTGTGGCGACTCGATAAATACTGGCACGGTCTACGGATGGAAGTTCCGTGGCTAAACGTCCCCCCAACCGAAATCGTGCGCAGCAACGTGCGCTTTACGCTGCAACCTGTCGATGCACCGCCACAGAAAGAACAGATGGTAAAGCTGTTTGAACATATCGGATGTGATGATCTGATCCTGTTTTCGACCGACTATCCACATTGGCAATATGATGAGGACCCGATCCCTGCCGGCATGTCGAAAGAGATGATCCGCAAGATCAAGATAGACAATCCTCAAACGACCTATGCACGCCTTGCGAAAGGAGATAACAATGGTTAAAATTCGTGAAAAACGCACGCCAACCCTTGTTATGAAACAGGCAAGGCAAGCTGTTTTTGATTGCGATATCCATCCCGCCCCCCGGTCGATGGAAAAGGATATCTTTCCCCATCTCAGCAAGCGTTGGATTGACCATCTGTCTACATACGGATCACCGCTGCGTTCGGGTTTCCAGACCGGAAACAACTATCCCAAGGGGCAACCGCAAGCATCTCGCCGGGATTCCTTTCTTCCTGACGGGGGGTTCCCCGGAAGTGACCTCGACTTTATGCGTAAGCAACATCTCGACCCGAATAACGTGGAACTGGGGGTTATGTTGCCCCTGCGCATAGGCCTGGGGCTTCAGAACCAAGAACTGGCCGCAGCGCTTTGCTATGCCTTGAATGAATGGCAACAGATTGAATGGACGTCGAAAGAACCTCGCCTGAAAGGCTCCGTGGTTCTGCCATATGAAGATCCGAAGGCCAGCGTCAAGGAGATCGAGCGTTGTGCGGGGAACCCGGCCTTTGTGCAGGTCGAGGTCCTGAGCCGCTGCGCCGAACCTTTGGGCAATCGTAAATACTGGCCGATCTTTGAGGCCGCGCAAGCCGCCGGCCTGCCGTTCGCTGTGCATGCCTTCGGTTACGGCGGTTGGCCGGTGACGGCCGGTGGGTGGCCTTCGTACTATATGGAAGACATGGTTGCCCATTCCCAATCCATGCAATCGCTGGTGGCAAGTATGATCTTTGAGGGCGTGTTCGAAAAATTCCCGGGAACAAAGCTGGTTCTGGTTGAAGGGGGACTGGCTTGGCTGCCAACCTTGGCGTGGCGGTTGGATCGGTTGTGGTCACGACTGCGTAGCGAGGTTCCGGACGTCAAAAAACCTCCGTCCGAATATGTTCGCGAACATATCTGGGTCACGAGCCAACCGATCGAAGAACCAAAGCAACGCAACCAGATTGCCGATGTAATTGACTGGATCGGCTGGGACAGGGTTCTGTTTGCTTCGGACTACCCGCATTGGGACTTCGATGATCCTGCGCATGTCTTGCCGTTGCAGCTTACGAAAGAAAAAAAGCAGGGCTTTTATATCGACAACGCCAAAAAGCTTTACGGGGTCTGAGATGCCAAGAGTTGTTGTTGCAAAAACCGCAGACATTCCGTTGAATGGCCAGAAACTTGTGTCGGCGCGAGGGCGTCCGATTGTCATCTATAACCTCGATGGTGAATGGTTTGCGATGTCGAACAAGTGCCCGCATCAAGGCGGAGACCTGTGCCAAGGGCGGCGGGTCGGGCTCTTAGAATCCGAACGCCCAGGCGAATACAGATACTCACGCCAAAACGAGATTGTCAGGTGTCCGTGGCACGGTTGGGAATTCGACATTCGCACAGGAGAATCCATCTGCGAACCCGATACTATAAAAGTGCGCCGCTATAGTGTTAATTCCGAAAAAGCTTCGGAATTAGAGGAAGGCTTGACCGTTGAGACATTCGAGGTGTCGGTTGAGGATGAATTGCTAGTTCTGATCATGTGACAGGCTTGGCATGCCTTCGCAATCACAGTGCCAACATAGTCACCCTTGGGTAAGGGCTGAGATGTGATGCGCAATCAAAAAGATGGAGAACCCCATGCTTGGATACCGCCCAACGGGTGTAGAGATGATAGCAGGGCAGCTATGCCGCGCGAATGGCCAATGTTCTTAAAGAAATATTGAATCATGGACATTCGCAGCCTTCGGTACTTTCTTGCGATTGCTGACTCACCGTCTCTGTCGGTCGCGTCGACGGTATTGGGCGTCGCGCAACCTTCATTGTCGCAGAACGTTCACAAGATGGAAGAGGAATTGGGCGTTAAGCTACTGAGCCGCTCGCCTCGCGGTATCAAGCTTACGGAAGAAGGTCAGGTCCTTGAGGCCCACGCCAAGCAGATATGCCTCGGCCTCGAGACCTGTATCAAGGACATTCAGGAACTTGGCACTAACGTTCGCGGCACTGTCGCCTTTGGTATGCCGCCCTCCTCGTCGATGGTCCTGTCTGTACCGCTGGTCGAAACCATCCAGTTGGAATACCCTGAGATCCGGCTCAAGGTGATCGAAGCGATTAGCGGATATTTCAAGCCTTGGCTAGTCGATGGGACGGTAGAACTAGCGCTCATTTACGATCTTAAAGACGTCGAGAAGTTCCCCGGAACGCATGTCATCGACGAAGAGCTTTTCTTCTATTCAGCACCAGACGCTTGGCCTTTTGACAGTTCACCAGACCAACCGATTTCGTTTCGCGAGTTAGGTAAGGTGGACATGATCCTGCCGACAAACGGTCTGCGAGACACTATCCGCCGCTATGAAGAAGAGCAGAACGCGCCGCTGAATGTGATCATCGAAATGGATGCGATGCGCCAGATTATCGAACTTGTCACACGGGGGTCAGGATATGCGATCTTTGCGCCGTCTGCGACCCAGAAACAGGTGGAACGCGGTGAATTGCTGCAGACAAGAATTGTTGATCCGGTTTTGACCCGTTCCGTGCATCTGGTAAGGCACCCGGATCATGTGCCAAGCCGCGCCTGCCGAACCGTTGAGGACATAACCCTCTACATTATGCGCGAGTTGATTCAGCGAGGTTTGTGGCTGGGTCAGGTCGTGTGAACTCAAGTTTATGGGTGCGAAAGCACGACGCGATCAAGATTTTCGTAGTATGGCCTATGCTTCCTTACCGAAGGAGAGAGGTGGTCGCAGAATTTCAGGCCTGTTGTTAGATTCCAGGCCCATTAATCGGCTTGAGCCTGTCAGGCCTGAATGATTCATCCTCCCCAAACTGAGCGGGTTTGAACAATCTTTGTTGGCTGATCGAAGATCAAATGGCAAGGCTCCAGCTGGATTCTGCCGCAAATATTGTGAGACTTAAAAGTCAGCAACCATTGGATGCAGTTACGCTGTGTTTTTCTATGTACGCTATGCGGTTTCCTACCGGGATCTTGAAGAGATCATGGCCGAACGCGGCTTTGATGTTGACCATGCTACGCCGAACCGCTGGGTGGTGAAGTTCGCACCGCTGATCGCCAGGACGGCTCACAGGCGCAAGTGCTCGACGGCGAATTCCTGGCGAATGGACGAAACTTAAATCAAGGTAAAAGGGGAGTGGATGTATCTCTACCGTGCCGTCGATCGCGACGGCCAAACCCTTGATTTCATGCTATCCCTACGCCGAAACACAGCTGCAGCACGGCAGTTTTTCAAACGCGCGATTAAGGTGAACGGCGTCCCGGATCGCATCGTCATTGACAAGAGTGGGGCCAATCTGGCCGAGCTCCAAGCCGTAAATGTAATTCGGAAATTCGGCGGCGATGGACAACAGATCGGCATCGTCTAGACGAAGTATCTGAACAATATCATCGAGCAGGATCATCGCTTCATCAAGCGCATCACATGCCCAATGCTAGGCTTCAAGGCCTTTCATTCGGCGGCCGCGACACTGGCCGGGATCGAGACCGCGCATATGATCCGAAAGGGACAAATCACAGCTTCTGGAACAACCGGATTTCAGAAATTCGCTGCGCTCGCAGGGTAAGTGTGTCCGGAGTACTGGCGTTCCACGGCATCTCAATATTTTGCGACAGAATCTTCTAGCCAGTGTCAGGTTTTTTTGAACCCAATGCATCTACTAGTGGCGAATGCCGGAGTGATATTCCATTCCAATATTACATAAACTTCATTATGCGGCTTTATATTTTCATTGCAAAAGTATATTATCGTATATATGCTGAACTCCTGTCACGGAGGCTCCTCAGCATGCGCCATATACTCACTAAGCTCCTCCCCTCGCTCGCAGTCGCTTTGACCGTGACAGGTTCTTCGTTACCCATACCCGCCCGCGCGCAAACATACCCAATCGATTGCGCGATCCTCCTGTGCCTGTCTGGCGGCTGGCCTGCTTCCGTCCCTTGCGCCCGAGCCCGCGCCGAATTCATCCGGCGAATTACGCCTTGGCCGGTGGAACCGCCGCTGCAAGTCTGGCGCTGTCCCATGGGTGCCTCCTATGAGAGCGACCAGCTATCAAACAACGCTGACCGCAGCTTTGAAGCCTTGTACCGGACCAACAACCGCAGACCACTCCAATCTTTGCCAGTCGACGATCTCATTCCCAGCGACCGGGTCCGCCGCCTCATTCAGGACCGCGCGGACATCGATATCAGTGGGCCAGAGTTCAATTTCGTACGATCCATCCGTGTCTTTGATGTTCGTTACGCGCGGCAATACGAAGCAGGAAGCGAAGGAGACTGCGAACGCTACGCCACTGTAGTCCTCGGCACTTATGGAACCCAAGGCGATTTCTCATGGCAGCGATCTTCCATAACTGCCCTGCCCGAGGCCCATGTGGGACTTGAACGTTGGGGCCAGAATTGCCCGGGTATCTATCACCGATCTGTCTTCGTCGATTGGCGTGACTATGATGGCAACTACGACTTCGAACAGGTGAACTACTAGCGCTGGCAAAGACAGCTTTGCCATCATGCTGCGAGAATTTGAGCGTGCTGAGTTGCTCAAATACCGGCTCTTCGCTGCTTTCGGAGCGCATGTCCGGAGAGCGGACAAAACGTGCATTGGCGCGAAATTTCCGAATGACTGCTTTTACAAGAGCCAACTCAGTAAGTAATCGCGGGCAACCCAACGGACTGCCTGCGAATGTTTCTGTTTGTTTGTTAGTTCTATTTCATTGAGTTGAAACCAATCATGTTGCCCTCAGTATCCTGACACAGAAGAACCCACCCGAAGTTACCGATTGAAAACTTGGGCCTAACAACACTGCCGCCGGCCTCGACAACACGTTCTTGTTGAAGCGCACAATCTTCGACCAAGAAATACACAATTGTCCCGCCAACGCCTGGGCCTGCATGTGGGGCCTTGGTTAACGCACCGCCCGCGCCGTAAGCGCTCATTTCGGCAGGAAAGCTCATCATCTGGCTTTCGCCAGTGAGGTCGCCCATCGGTTCCAGCTTGGACCCAAGCATCGTCTCGTAGAAGGCGACCGCCCGGTTTAGATCGTTAACGAATATGTCGAACCAGCCGACTGCATTTGGATTGGTCATGTGATGTTCCTTTTTGAGATTGATTTTCTGTTTTCGTTTTGGTGTAAAAGTGAGCCCTTCAGGCTGCGTCAACAGTCCTTTCGAGGTGCCAGATTTTCGAAACAATCTGCCAGCCGTCTGCGCCTTTCACGAAACCAAGGTGATCGACAAACACGCTTTGATGCGCGCGAATGCGAATTTTGGCCGTGGCGCTGATCGCAGAAAGATGATCAATCATCAGCACTTCAGCCTCACGTGGCTGCCCAGTGCTTGCAGGCGACACGCGGTTCGACACATCGCGGCTGAAACTTTCGATCGGTTCAACGAATACAGCGCCATTGTCAGCGTCAAACAAACTGGACTGTGGGTGAAAGACCGTATTCAGCTTTACTGTGTCACATTCGTGGATGGCGTCGAAATACATCTCGATGGCGGCAAGTAGATCAGTTTGGAGTGTCATGGTTTGGCCCTTGGTTTCGTGTTGATGACTTAGACTTGCCACCAAACGAAAAATCGCGATACTGGCAAAATAGACAACATACGGTCGGATTCCGCCAACATGACAAAACTTGACTCGACCCCGCAAAAACACCCACTGGTCTGTGCCATTGCCTATGATGGTTTGTGCACATTTGAGTTTGGCATTGCTGTTGAGCTTTTTGCGCTGCCGCGACCAGAGTTTGACAACTGGTACCGGTTCGCGACGGTAAAGGCAGAGCCGGGCCCCATTCGGGCGCTTGGGGGTATCACGTTAGATGCACAGGATAATCTTGATGGTTTGCAAGACGCGAGCCTAATCATCGTGCCGGGATGGCGCGGGGCGGACACGCCGGTCCCAGAGGCCCTGTGCGCCGCATTGCGCACCGCGTATGACAAGGGTGCACGCGTAGCCTCTATCTGTTCAGGTGTCTTTGTCTTGGCGGCTGCTGGTTTACTGAATGGCAGGTGTGCGACGACACATTGGCGCTATACTGATAAACTGGCGACACGTTACCCTGAGATATCTGTCGATCCAGATGTCCTTTTCGTTGAAGGCGATCGTGTTTATACCTCAGCCGGTTCCGCTGCAGGGCTTGATTTGGGATTGCATATCATTCGGCAAGACTACGGCGCACAGGTGGCCGCATCGGTTGCAAGGCGGCTCGTCTTACCTGCTCAAAGAGATGGCGGGCAGCGCCAATTCGTTCCCCGTCCGGAACCCAAAGCACGGACTGGGTCAAGTTTGTCGGCACTTCAAGACCGTATCCGTGCGTCAATTGACGAAAACTGGTCGATCGAACGTATGGCAGATGCCGCCGCCACGAGTGGCCGCACTTTGGCGCGGCGGTTTCACGAGGAAACCGGAACAACACCGTTGAACTGGCTCAAAGTAGAGCGGGTGTCCCGTGCAGCAGAGTTGCTTGAGAATGGGTCTATTCCACTATCGGATGTCTGGGACGTTTGTGGTTTTGGTTCCGCAGAAACGTTTCGCCGCGAATTCCGAAAGACCATGGGTGTTCCACCGGTGCGTTACAGAGAGCGTCTGGGCGCCGTGAGCGTTGAGGCCTAACAAGCTGCGCCAAAAAAAAGGCTATTCGTGCCACCTGCAGCATTTGTTACTATTGGGCTCGAAGGAGACTTTCACTGCACCCGTCCCCAAAGTCGGCTTTGCGGGACAAAACAGACCTTGACGTCCGCGCGACCAACGACCGCATTTTCAAATGCCGCACCGGCAGCGAAAGCACCAAGGGCGGGTTCCGGACTTTCGCGGCTCGATGCGAAGTATAGGCTCACGGCACGAGAAAGCAGACATTTGGAAGCGCATAAAACTCTTAACTGCGTTGAACGGCAGCAAAAAGCCCAATGAGCGGACATTACCGCAGGGTAGGTCAGCGCCCCCGCAACAGCCAGTGTCTCGCTGCTACCGATTGTTTGGCGAAACGGGGCGAGCAAATAAATACAAGTTAGTTGCACCAATCTGGTCGATAGTCTGCTCTGCAACCTCCACAGCTTTACTGGGGGTCTCGAAAGTCACCGGCCAAGTGATCGTCGTCATCTCATCAGTTGTTATTTCAAGCTTCCATTTTGCATCAGATCCAGAGCGGATGATTTCGATTGCAAGCCAAGTATCCCGACCCATTTATGAACTCCTCTGCAGATATTGCTGTTCAGATTGCCCTTGCGACCTGCTTTCGCAGGCTTTGAGGCGGTCGATATCTTCTGTCCATCCTCAATTCGGCGTGACCCTCATCAACTGTGGTAGGTAGGAAAGGTTAACAAACCGTTAATGCAAAGAGTTCGGGAGGTCGCAGATGAAACTGGTTTTTGATCGAGAAATTGAGCGTGCTGAGATGCTAACCACACTCGCCAACACCGCACCTAATAGGCGCGAACAACTCATTGATGAGTATCGCAGGAGATCGGAAGCTGCATTTGCGCCCGAAACCTTAAGAAATTATAAGATGGTCATTCGGCGATTTACAGCATGGTGCAGGCAAAACGGATGGTCGCCGGACCCGCCGATTGCCCCAAGTGTTTTGGCCTGCTGGGTGGACGACATGGGTGGTAAACTCGCATCAAACTCAATACAAACACGCCTGTGGGCCATAGCAGAATTGCACCGTTCTCATTTCCTTCCTTCTCCCACTAGGCATCGAATGGTCGACCTTGCGTTAAAAGGTGTGAAGCGGAAATACGGGGCTTATACCCGTCAAGCACCACCACTCGGTAAAAAGGAAGTTCTTCAAGCCATAGACCGCCTCGGAAATTCCCGCCAAAACATCCGAGACAAGGCAGTGCTATGGGTGGCGACAGATAGCTGGTGCAGGGCGTCCGAGATTGTTGCTTTTCGGGTGAAAGACCTGATCAGGCAAGATGACGACACTAGTATTTTGTTTGTGCGCCGATCAAAGACAGACCCCTATGGGCAAGGCGAGTACGCGTTTCTATCACGTCGCGGAACTAGCGCTGTGTTGCACTGGATCGAACTCGCAAAGTTACAATCGGAGGAGCCTTTGCTAACGAAATCGCAATGCGGCGCGAAACGGGGTGCGTTACATACAAGCACGATTTCCCGGATTATGAAAAAATGCACTGGAAGAAACGACGTGTCAGCACACAGCACCCGAGTGGGTGGGGTGCATGATGCTTTCCGGATCGGATGTGACTTGTCGTCAATCATGGTTGCGGGCCGCTGGAAGTCGCCAGAAATGCCAGCTCGATATGGAAGACGCATCCGGGCTAGTCACTCTGCAGCCGCCGAAGTCTCTCGTGCTTTTGAACACGAGGATGAAAAGGCGACGACTGGCGATCAGCAGCAAGCCGAGTCGTGATATACGACCGAAGACAGCCTTAGGCCCATATTACCTATCAGGCCGAGTAGAAATAGGCTCGTCAACGTGACGTTCTGCAATTGTACGCAAACCTTCCAAGCTACCGGCTGCATCTTTTATGGCTTTTCTGAGCTTTTGATCATGGCCTAAGCAGAATTTCCGGCCCTTGGTTCCCTCACCGCACCCACAAAGGCAATTATTGTCCGTTGTGGGTTTCTCCCGCTATGATTTATTGCTTGAGTAGGCTTATTGGAGCCATGTTCAGCAAGGACCGCTTTGCGGACGCTGCGCCGCATCCGATGGCGGCAGTGAGCCCAAACGGCATCAAAAGAACCTTCGGACTGTATTGCAGAATTCGGTAAATGGTTCGCCATATTCCTCAAGTAGCCAACGTTCTTCGAGAAAAATGGCAACCAGATAGAGCAACGCCCAGAAACACAGCGTTGCAACTATGAAAGGCGTAGGTACAAGAAGCGCCCACCCTGCAAGCCCAAACCATGTGGCGATGTAAATCGGGTTGCGTGAATATGCGAATATTCCGTCTGTCCTTAAGCCTTCTTTTGACCCAAAAGCATTTGACCATCCGAGCGCACCAGTTGCCCAAAAGGCGATGATAAATCCACACAAAAGCAACATGATAGCGACAATGGTTACTGACGTAGAAGGTTGCAGGCCATCTTGCCAAAGATAGATGAGGGAAGCGATAACCAATCCATAAACCACAATCCGAAAAAGCGTCATGAACAGTGTTTTTTTCCACGGTTCGTTTTTTGGTGGTGGCCAAAACTTGAAGGATGGGTTTGCCAGCTCCAGAGTGGCAAAAGTCAACAAGATCAGGCTCGAAATACAGGCCAAAATTGACAGTGTGAGAGCAAGATAAACTACCATAAGATAACTCTAGACGATGGCATCAAACTAGCAACAACATGACGCTATTTCAGCGTTGCTTTGTCCGCTCTACTGACCTTTACCCTCCCCAAAATGCTGCAGAGTGGTCGAATGGCCGGTCTGGCTAAGCTGCGCGGCAGCGCATTACCTTTGGTCAAAGTCGGCTCTGGGCCGTCAGCGCCCGCAAACCGGCGAGCTAAGGCAAGGGTGTTGAATGTCATTGAGAACTGACCCGGTAGCCCCATAAATTGTCACTGAGAATTGACCCATGTGAACACATGGCCCTGACGTTTTTGTTCAGGGAGATTTGGAGTGATCGACATGGGATTTTTGAGTGTCATTCGACGCTGGGCATTGCGTGATAAAATGCCGATACGAGAGATTGCGCGGCGCACTGGGCTGTCTCGTAACACCATCCGGAAATACCTGCGTGAAGGCGCCGCCGAACCAACGTTCAAGACGCCATCGCGGCCAAGCAAATTGGATCCTTACGCGGATCGGCTGTCTGCATGGCTTTTGGCGCAGACGCGTAAGTCGCGTAAAGAGCGCCGGACCGTGAAGCTGATGCATGAGGACTTGGTCAAGCTCGGGTACGATGGATCTTATGAGCGTGTGGCGGCTTTTGCCCGCGCATGGCGCGCTGATCGGCACCGGGTGGAACAAACGACAGGGCGCGGGACGTTTGTGCCGTTGGTGTTCCAGCCCGGCGAGGCGTTCCAGTTCGATTGGAGCGAAGACTGGGCTACGATTGGTGGCGAACGCGTCAAACTGCAAGTTGCGCACACCAAGCTGTCGCATAGCCGTGCGTTCATTGTCCGTGCCTACCCTTTGCAAACGCATGAGATGTTGTTCGACGCGCACTGGCATGCCTTCCGCGTGTTTGGCGGTGTTCCGGGGCGTGGGGTCTATGATAATATGAAGACGGCCGTGGATCGTGTTGGCCGTGGCAAGCAGCGCGATGTCAACGCACGCTTCCAATCCATGGCCAGCCATTACGTCTTTGAGCCTGAGTTCTGCAATCCAGCAGCGGGCTGGGAGAAAGGTCAGGTCGAGAAGAACCCTCTCGTGACATTGCTACGCAATGCACTGCCGGGCAATGGTCCGCGATGCCCGGAACCGGCTGTGGCAGGTCATGCCTGTCTTCAAGGATCTGGAAGAGTTGAACCAGTGGCTTGAGGATCGTTGCGTTGCGCTCTGGTCAGAGACGGCGCACCGGGAATTACCAGGTTCAATCGCCGATGCCTGGGAAGCTGAGAAGTCTGTGCTGATGGTTCTCCCACCCGCCTTTGACGGGTTTGTCGAACACAGCAAGCGCGTGTCACCAACATGCCTGATCACCTTCGAACGCAACCGGTACAGCGTGCCTGCCAGTTTTGCGAACCGGCCTGTCAGCCTTCGTGTTTACCCAGAACGGTTGGTCATTGTTGCAGAGGGACAAACTGTCTGCACCCATGATCGGATCATAGAACGCTCTCACCGCAAACCTGGCAGGGTCATCTATGACTGGCGTCATTATCTGGCGGTCATTCAACGTAAACCGGGCGCATTACGTAATGGTGCGCCGTTTACAGAGATGCCTGATATCTTCTGTCGGCTACAAAACCACATGCTGCGTAAGCCAGGCGGTGACCGGGAAATGGTCGATATCCTGTCCCTTGTTTTACACCACGACGAAAGCGCCGTTCTGCGAGCCGTCGAACTGGCGCTAGAAGCTGGGGTGCCAACCAAGACGCATATCCTGAACCTGTTGCACAGGCTGATCGATCCCAAGCAGACAGATCATCCGAAGATCGACCCACCAGATGCCCTCGCCTTGGAAACCGCCCCAAAGGCAAATGTGGATCGCTATGATGACCTGAGACAGGCGGGGGAGAAGCGCAATGCGTCATGATCCAGCAGGGGCTTCTATTATCATCATGCTGCGCAGTCTAAAGCTGCACGGCATGGCACATGCGGTCGATGATTTGGTTGCACAAGGTGCGCCCGCGTTTGAGGCAGCCACACCCATGTTGTCTCAACTGCTCAAGGCGGAAATGGCAGAACGTGAGGTGCGTTCAATTGCTTATCATACGAAGGTTGCACGCTTCCCGTCATACAAAGACCTCGCTGGGTTCGATTTTGCATCAAGCGACATCAACGAAGCCACAGTCCGGCAATTACATCGCGGCGAGTTCATAGAGAACGCAGAAAACGTCGTTCTGATTGGCGGACCTGGCACCGGCAAAAGCCATGTCGCCACAGCTATCGGCGTGCAGGCGATCGAGCATCATCGACGCAAGGTGCGCTTCTACTCCACCGTCGAATTGGTCAATGCATTGGAGCAGGAAAAGGCTCTTGGAAAGGCTGGGAAATTGGCTGAGATGCTCACAAAGATCGACTTGGTCATCCTTGATGAACTCGGCTATCTGCCGTTCAGTCCGTCCGGCGGCGCACTGCTGTTCCACCTTCTGAGCAAACTCTATGAGCGAACCAGCGTCGTCATCACGACCAACCTCAGCTTCAGTGAATGGGCGCAGGTCTTCGGTGACGCAAAGATGACAACAGCGCTGCTCGACCGCCTCACACATCGCTGCCACATCCTCGAAACAGGCAACGACAGCTACCGCTTCAAAGCCAGTTCAGAGGCAGCAAAGAAAACAACAAAGGAGACGCCAACATTGACCAAAACCTAACTGCTGATAAACAATAAAGGCGGGTCAAATCTCGGTGACAATACCGGGTCAGTTCTCAATGACATTCAACAGCAAGGGGGCATGCCGCGCCGCCGCAGGTCTGCAGTGAGCCCATTGTGTGAATTTAACTTTTATGCTGCACGTGCTCACAGCGTGAAGAATGCGGTATGAGCGAAAACTGAATGCCGCTGCGCAGCGCAAGAAGCGGCCATTCCCCCAAGTCGCGATTTGGATCGGGCTGACATTATTCTGGGGTGAAGGTGCACACCCCGTTCGGGATGCAGTAAAAGTCAGGTCAGTGCGTATAGCGTGACCTGCACCGCTTGTTGAAACCGAGCGCCGACACC